>NZ_JBFTZN010000026.1:0-54180 GCF_056406775.1 Allobosea sp. P1_A7 | reverse complement strand
ACCACCGGCAAGGTCGACCGGATCATGCGCGCAGGCGGCATGCTGTCCGTCTCCCATGGCCATCCGCTGATGACGAGGGTCACCGGGGTCGGCTGCGCAGCGGGCGCCCTGATCGCGGCATGCTGCGCGGTCGAGGGCGATCCGGCAGTCGCGGCCGCCGCCGCGCTGACCGCCTATGGCGTCGCCGGCGAGATTGCGGCAGAGACATCGCAAGGGCCCGGCAGCTTCGCCGTGCACCTGATCGACGCGCTGGCAGGGATGGACGAGGCCACGCTGCGCGAACGGATGGGAGAGCACGGGTGAGCGTTGATATCCGCCTTTACGGCATTGTCGATCCGCAGATCGCGGCCGGGCGCTCGCTGGCCGATCTGGCGCGTGCCGCGGTCGATGGCGGCGCCACCCTGATCCAGCTGCGCGCCAAGACCGAGACGACGCGCGAGATGGTGCGCGAGGCCCGGGCCATCCGCTCGGCCCTGCACGGTACAAGGGTGCCGCTGCTGATCAACGATCGCGTCGATGTCGCGCTCGCTTCCGGTGCCGACGGCGTCCATCTCGGCGCCGACGACATGAAGCCGAACGATGCCCGCCGCCTGCTCGGGCCCCGCGCCATCATCGGCGCGACGCTGAAGCATGAGGATGAACTCACCGCGCTTGCCGCGGCGAAGATCGACTATGCCTGCATCGGCGGTGTCTTCCAGACCTCGCACAAGGACAATGCCGGCTCCTCCCTCGGTCTCGACGGCTTCACGGCCCTGCGGCGCAAGGCCGCTGCCGCATTGGGGCCGCTCCCGGTCGGAGCCATCGCCGGCATCACGGCAATGAATGCGGCCTCCGTCATCGAGGCTGGGGCTGACGGCATTGCCGTGATCGGCGCATTGTTCGTGCAGGACGATGTCGAGGCCGCCGCGCGCGCGCTGCGCGCGGTGCTCGAGCGGCTGCTGCCGACGCCGCCAGAAGCTCCCGCATCCGCCTGAACCGTCACGCGGCAATGCCGGGCGCGCAGCCCCGCCACGAGCGCCCGGCCCCTTGCTTCGCGCCCGTCGCTCGCCCATGAACGGCACGACATCGAGGGAGCGCTGCGTCATGACGAATTATGTGATCGAACCGCCCGGCATCAACGCGGTTCCGGTAGCGGGTGGCGGGCGCTTCCCCGTGCGCCGCATCTTCTGCGTCGGACGCAACTATGCCGAACATACCCGCGAAATGGGGGGCGATCCCGACCGCGAGGAGCCGTTCTTCTTCACCAAGCCCGCGGACGCGCTGGTGATCAACGGCACCGACATGCCCTATCCCAGCAAGACCAAGGACCTGCACCACGAGATGGAGCTGGTCGTCGCGATTGGCACCGGCGGGCGCGACATCCCGGTCTCCGAGGCGCTCTCGCATGTCTATGGCTACGCGGCCGGGCTCGATATGACCCGCCGCGACCTGCAGGGCGAAGCCAAGAAAACCGGCCGCCCCTGGGACATGGGCAAGGGCTTCGACCAGTCGGCCCCGATCGGGGAGATCGTGCCGGCGAGCCATAGCGGCCATCCCGCGGCCGGCAAGATCGAGCTCACGGTCAATGGCCGCGTGCGCCAGACCTCCGATCTCGCCAAGCTGATCTGGAGCGTGCCGGAGACGATCGCCTATCTTTCCGGCCTCGTCGCGCTGGCTCCCGGCGACCTGATCTTCACCGGCACGCCGGAAGGTGTCGCCGCCGTCGTCAAGGGCGACGTGCTGGAAGGCGCCATCGACGGCGTCGGCACCGTCCGCACCCGGATCGCCTGAAGAGACTTCGAGGAACCTGACCATGCAGCTGACCCCTGACGCCCGCGGCGTCTATCCCATTGCGCCGACCCCCTTCACGCCCGATGGCGCCATCGACTGGACGAGCACCGACCGGCTCTTCGATTTCTACGCCGGCATCGGTTCTGACGGCATCACCGTGCTCGGCATCATGGGCGAGGCGCCGAAGCTCGAACCGGAAGAGTCCGTCGGGCTCGTCAAGCGCGCCGTCGCGAAGATGGGTGGCAAGCCGATCATCGTCGGCGTTTCGGCGCCGGGCTTTGCGGCTATGCGCTCGCTGGCGCGGCAGGTGATGGATCTCGGCGCCGGCGGCGTAATGATCGCCCCGCCGCCGAGCCTGCGCACCGACGACCAGATCGTCGGCTATTACGCCCAGGCCGTCGAGGCGATCGGCAGCGACATTCCCTTCGTCATCCAGGACTACCCGCTGACGCTCTCGGTGGTGATGACGCCGGCCGTGATCCGCCGCATCGTCCAGGACAACCCGTCCTGCGTAATGCTGAAGCACGAGGACTGGCCGGGACTCGAGAAGATCTCGACGCTGCGCAAGTTCCAGGCGGAAGGCAGCCTGCGCAAGATCGCGATCCTCACCGGCAATGGCGGGCTCTTCCTCGATTTCGAGATGGAGCGCGGGGCCGACGGCGCCAATACCGGCTATGCCTTCCCGGAATTGCTGATCGACGTCGTCCGCCTTTCCAGCGAAGGCAAGCGCGACGCGGCTCATGACATCTTCGACGCGCACCTCCCCCTGCTGCGCTACGAGCAGCAGCAGGGTGTCGGCCTTGCCGTCCGCAAATATACGATGATGAAGCGCGGCATCCTGGCCAGCGACGCCCAGCGCAAGCCGGGCGCCGGTCTGACGGCCGCGGCCAAGGCGGAAGTGGACTATCTGCTGACGCGGCTGGCAAAGCACGACCCGCGCGCCAAGTTCTGAATGCCGGAATCGCGATGGCCCCCTCTCAACGAGAGGGGGCCATCGCCTTGTCTTCAAGCGCTCAGTGCGTGTGCTCGGCGGCTGCGCCCTTGGCGCCGATCCCCTCGACCTTGAACTCGACCTCCACCACACCAGCCTTCTCGAAGGTCAGCGTGCCCTTGACGCGCTCATCCTGCTTCAGCGGCTGCTTCAGCTCCTGGAACATGATGTGGAAACCGCCGGGCTTCAGCTCGACCTTGGCGCCGGCCGGGATTTCGATACCCTTTTCAAGCTCGCGCATGGTCATCACGCCATTGGTGACCGCCATTTCATGGATCTCGCCGCGACCGGCGAAGGGCGCAGAGACCGCAATCAGCCGGTCGGGTGTCGAACCGGTATTCTCGATCGAAAGGTAGCCGCCGCCGACCTTGGCGCCGGCCGGCGTGGCGCGCGACCAGGGATGGCCGATCTTCAGCGGGCCAGCCTTGTAGTCATGGGCGAAGGCGGCGGCGCTCGCGAGTGTGAGCGCGATCGCGGCGAGGTAGTGAACGGGCCTATTCATCAGCATGGTCCTGAAAGAGGTCGCGGCCATTCGCGAATGGCCGGAAATCCCGGCTTGCGGCGGCCTGTCCGGCTGGCCGCGAGACGAGAGGGAGAGACGAAACCGTGTTCAGGATGCGATCGGCGGCGCTCGCGATTGCGGCAGCCCGAGGACCGCGCCATGGATGGCATCCGTCCGAATGGGAACGGAGCGCTCCAGCGGGGCCGCAAGGCGCGCGCCCACCGGCTGAGGCGGTACAGGAGGGATCGCAAGGGCAGGATTGATCGGACAGCCGATGCAATGCTGGACGCCATTCGCCGGCTCCGGAACCTCGGACGTGTCCGAGACGGATTGCCCGGAACACAGAACCGCACCTGCGAGCGCTGGATGAGCCGCAAAGGCTGATGCCGGCGCCAGGCCTGCCGCCAGAACGGCCAGCGCATAGACGGCCGCAAGCCAGGCTCCGAGGACGGAGCGGCGCAGCGTCTCAAGCGGGGGACCAAGGGCCGACATGGCGCGACTTGGCCTCGTCACCTGCTCTCCGTCAAGCCGCGCTCTGTCGCAGGGGGAGGTCCGCGGGATGGTCGAGGAGAGATTTCTGCCCCCTCGGCAACGGCGCGCGAAAGATTCATGCCCTTTCATTCGTTTCTTTAAAAGAACGATCGGGTTGACAAAGAGGACACTTTCACCCAGATTGGCACTGTCGCTGGACATGGTTCGGCGGCCGCGGAGATTTGAGCGAGCAGCTTGCGCCGCGTCACCAAACGCTAAAGCGCCACGACCGGGTCGTGGGCTCCAGTGACGAGGAGATGAACATGACCGTTTCGACCTTGCGCCGGTCCGCTGCCACCATGCTGATGGCTGCCTGCTGTTGTCGATGCTGATCCTGCATTGAAGGACCGCCCGGGCTGACGCCGGGGCCTCTCCCAATCCGATCCGCCCAATCGAACGCCGCCCATGCGGCGGAGGCAAGCCATGACCCAGTCGCAGACCCAGCAAGCATTCATCATCGAAATCGGCGAGACCCAGGCCGGGCTCGTCAATCGCCGCAATGACGAACGCTTCTTCACCTTCATTTCCGCCTCGTCCGCCTTTCGCGCACTCGAGGGCCTCCGTTTCGCAACGCCAAGCGCTGCCGAGATCGCGGCCCGGCAACTCGCCGCCTCCCAGCGCCGTCCCGCGCTGCGGCTGGCGTCATAGCGGGGGCAGGCCGATGCCGCTGATCACGACCCTGAGCGCATTGCTGCGGGACTGGCTCGACCGGGCCCTTTCCACCGCGCTCGCACCATCTTCGACCCAGGAGCGAGTGGACGAAGACGAGAACACACGCCGCTCCATCCACGACGTGACGCTGGAACAGCTCGGCATCTCGCACTGGTCCTGCCACACGCTCCTCTGAGGTTATGATGAACGCTCTCGTGAAGCCCGACGCCTTCAGCGTCGGTGCCAACCCCGTTTTCAGTCCCGAGCCGGCGATCCGGTTCGAGAATGTCGGCAAAATCTTCTCCGGCCGCTCCGGGCAAGGCGCCGTGACCGCGCTCTCGGGCATCGATCTGACCGTGCCGCGCGGCGCAATTCTCGGGGTGATCGGCCGCTCCGGCGCCGGCAAGTCCACGCTGATCCGGCTGGTCAACGGTCTGGAGCGGGCGAGTTCCGGCCGCATCCTGATCGAGGACGAGGATGTCACAGGGCTGACCGAAGCCGGTTGGCGGGCGCGGCGCCGGACGATCGGCATGATCTTCCAGCACTTCAACCTGCTCTCGTCGCGCACCGTCTTCGACAATGTCGCGCTGCCGCTTGAAATTGCAGGCGCGCCCAGGGCCGAGATCGAACGCCAGGTCACGCGGCTGCTCGATCTCGTCGGCCTGTCCGACAAGCGCGAGCGCTATCCGGCCGAACTCTCCGGCGGCCAGAAGCAGCGCGTCGGTATCGCCCGCGCGCTTTCGACCGAGCCGAAGGTGCTGCTCTGCGACGAGGCGACCTCGGCGCTGGACCCCGAGACGACACAGTCGATCCTCGGCCTGCTGAAGCGGGTCAACCGCGAGCTCGGCATCACCATCCTGCTGATCACCCACGAAATTCCGGTGATCAAGGAGATCTGCGACCGCGTTGCGGTGATCGAGGGCGGGCGGATCGTCGAGGAAGGCGAGACCTTTACCGTCTTCACCCAGCCCAAGCACCCGACCACCACGCGCTTCGTCGAGACGGTGACCGGTGTCGAACTTCCCGCCCATCTCGCCGGCCGGGTCAGGCCGGAGGCACGTCCAGGCGACAGCGCCCTGCTGCGCATCACCTTCATCGGCGAGAATGCGACGGCCCCGGTGATCAGCCGGCTGAGCTCGATCGTCGGCGTCGATGTCAACATCCTCGCCGGGCGGATCGATGCCATTGCGGGCCAGCCCTTTGGCAGCCTGCTCGTCTCGGTCACGGCCCATGAGCCGGAACTCGCTGCCGTGCTCGGCGCCCTGAAGAGCCTCGAACTCAAGGCGGAGGTTATCGGCCATGTCTCCTGAACTCATCCGCCTCATCGCCCAGGCGACCGCCGACACGCTGCTCATGGTTGCGGTCGCAGCCGGGATCGGCACGCTGATCGGCCTGCCCCTCGGCGTCTTCCTGGCGACCAGCAAACGTGGTGAGCTCTTCGCCGCGCCCGCCGTCAACGCCGTGCTCGGCGTGCTCGTCAACGCCACGCGCTCGACGCCCTTCATCATCCTGGTTGTCGCGATCATCCCTTTCACCCGGCTGCTCGCCGGCACCTCGATCGGCACCAATGCTGCCATGGTCCCGCTCACCGTCGCAGCCGCCCCCTTCATCGCGCGACTGATCGAAGGCGCCATCCGCGAAGTCGATCAGGGCCTGGTCGAGGCCGCGCGCGCCATGGGGGCGAGCCCGCTGCAGATCGTGCGCAAGGTCCTGGTGCCCGAAGCACTGCCGGCGATCACACTCGGACTGACGCTGGCCATCGTCAGCCTGATCGGCTTCTCGGCCATGGTCGGCGCCGTCGGTGGCGGCGGCCTCGGCGATCTCGGCATCCGCTACGGCTACCAGCGCTTCATGCCGGACGTGATGGCCGTCGTCGTCGCCGTGCTGATCGTCCTCGTCCAGACCGTGCAGAGCATCGGCGACCGGCTTGCCCGGCGCCTCAACAAGCGCCTGCGCCACGTCTGAGCCAATCCGTGCTCAACCGTTCAAACACCCGCAAGGAAACATCATGTCGATCAACCTGACCCGCCGCGCCGCGCTTGCCGCCTCCGGCCTCGCCCTTCTCCTCTCGGTGCCGGCCCTTGCCCAGCAGAACCAGACGCTGCGCATCGGCGTCTCGCCCGGCCCGCATGCCGAGATCCTCGAGAAGGTGAAGCCGATCGCCGCCAAGAAGGGCCTCGACATCAAGATCGTCGAGTTCTCCGACTATGTCGTACCGAACCAGGCTCTGGATGCAGGCGAGCTGGAGGCCAACTCCTTCCAGCACCAGCCCTATCTCGACAACCAGGTGAAGGACCGCGGCTACAAGCTGGTCAGCGTCGGCCTGACCGTGAACTTCCCGCTCGGGATCTATTCGTCGAAGTACAAGAGCTGGGCCGAGATTCCCGATGGTGCGACTGTTGCCATCCAGAACGACCCGACCAATGGCGGCCGCTCGCTGCTGCTGCTGCAGGACAAGGGCGTGATCAAGCTGAAGGACGGCGTCGGCGTGAAGCCGAGCGTCGCCGACATCACCGCCAATCCGAAGAAGCTGAAGATCATCGAAATCGATGCGGCGCAGGCGCCGCGCTCGCTCGCCGATGTCGGGGCCGCCTCGATCAACACGAACTACGCCGTCGACGCCAAGATCGAGCCGACCTCGGCCATCCTGCGCGAAGACCCGAAGGGCCCTTATGTCAATGTCATCGCCGTGCGCGAGGCTGACAAGGACAAGCCCTGGGTCAAGACCCTGGTCGAAGCCTATCACTCACCCGAGATCAAGGCCTTCGTCACCGAGCGCTTCAAGGGCAACGTGCTCGCTGGCTGGTGATCTCAATCGTTCCTCCCACCTGGTCACGCGATACGGCCAGGCACCTGCCCCGGATGCGCAAGCATCCGGGGTTTTTCTTTGCAGGCAAGATGGGCCGGGCCTGCGGCGGCGCAGGCGGCTATGATGGTCGCAGGATTGTCGCGATCAGAGGAGGAGATCATGCGTTGCCTGCCGCTCGCCGCCTGCGCCCTCGCCTCACTGCCGGCCGCCGCCCAGACCGAACGGCTGGCGCGCCCTGAACTCGTGCTCAAGACAGTGGTTCCGGGAATGCCGACCGGTCCCCAGCAGGAAATCAGGGTGATGACCGCCATGATCAAGCCGGGAGACAGGACACCGTTCCATACGCACCGTTTCCCGGTGACGGTCCATGTCATCGAAGGCGCCTTCACCCTGGAAATGCAGGGGCGCACGGCCGTGACAGTGAAGGCCGGCGAATCGCTGGTCGAACCGCCGAACGTCAAGATGACCGGCTACAACCGCGGCAACGAGATGCTGAAGGTGGTGATCTTCTATGTCAGCGAGCCGGACACGCCGTTCCTGGATCCGGTTCGCTAGAAACCCGGCAACGCTGGATCATCAGACCGGACCTTCCGGTCCGACGATCCAGCCATCTGTGTTTGCGTCGTCTTTCCCGAAAACCGCAATCCGCTTTTCGGGGCGGTGCCTGAGGCCCGCTGCCGGGCGATTGCGCGTGCCTTACCGCGAGATCTTGCCGAAGGCGAAGAACTGGGTCTCGCCGGAGGAATCGTCGACACCGTCATTGTCGGTGACAACGAAGAGATTGCCAGCCTTGTCGACAGCCATGCCCTCAACCTTGTCGAGCCCATAGCCGCCAGCCTTCATCAGATCCGGCGTGAGATCGCGCAGCGGCTTCTTCTCGACGGTCGGGATGGCGGCGGCGCCGATTGCGGCCGGCGTCAGACCCTTGACCGAGAAGGTGGCCAGCGTCTTCACCGCCTTGGCGCCGAAGAGATTGTCGCGCTCGATCACGGCAAAGGTCTCGTTGCCGAGATAGGTCAACTCCGAGAGGCCCATCCAGGCACCGGCGGCCGGAGCCGTCAGCGGGTAATGCAGCACGCCCCACTGCTTGCTGGCCGGCTTGTAGGACAGGATCTTGGTCTTGCCCTTGGGATCGTCCTTCCATTCGCGCTGCACGGCAAGCCAGACGGTCTCGTCCGCGCCCTCGCCGGTCACCGTCACGCCCTCGAAGCCGAAGCGCACGGCATGCTTGTCGAGCTCTTCGGGAAGGTGGATCTCCTCCTCGATCTCACCCTTTGCGGTCGCCCGCAGCAGGATATTGCGAGTCGGCTTGTCCTTGATCTCGGGATTGCCCTCCGAAGCCAGCCAGAAGCCGCCATTGGCGCGGGTCGCGATCCCTTCCAGGTCATAGGAGGCGGGCTTGCCATCCTTGGTCACCGTCAGGCCGGCGACGATCCTGGCCGGCTTCTGCGTGGCGTCGATCTCGAGGATACGGGACGGCGTATAGGCGCTGTCTGTCACGGCAAAGAGGCGGCCAGCTGTGCTGCCATGGGCGGCAAGTCCGGACAGCGCGCCCCAGCCGATCGGCAGACCCTCATGATCCTGCGAGACGATCGTCGGATAGGCGGCCGGGCCTTCGTTGCGCTCATAGATGGTCACTGCGGAACGGGCGCCACCCTTCTCGCCGACATCGGTCTCGGAGGCCGACACAAGGAGATTGCGCTGCGGGATGGCAAGCAGGCCTTCCGGACCGATGCCACCCGGCAGGGCCTGGAGGTAACGCGGTGCTTTCCCGGCGCCCTCGTCCTTGAAGACCAATACGAGCGAGGCGCGCTCCAGGCCGACGAAGATCAGCTTGTCATTGCCGTAGGTGCCGACCTCGATCCCTTCCGGTTCGCTGCCCTTGGCGGCCGAGCGCTTTTCCGGATAATGGCCGTGACGCATGGCGATATGGTCGACCATCGCAGCCGAATCGAACTCGATCGTGCCGTCCTTGCGGAAGATGGTGAAGCCGCGCGAGCCACCCTTCCAATCGCCTTCATTGGCGGTGACGAAGCGCTCGGTGTCGATCCAGCGCACCGCGTCCGGCTCGCGGGCGACGCCCTTGAGTTCCTCGACCGGCTTGATTTCGCCGTCGCGGGTCTTGTCGATGTTCTTCAGATCGACGGTGCCGGCGGAGAAATGGGTGACGATCTTGCCGGTCTTGGTATCGATGATGGCGAGGTGGTTGTTCTCCTGCAACGTCACCACGGCGAGGCCGTCCTGGTTGACGTCAACGAATTCCGGTTCGGGGTCGGTCGGCTCGATGGCGGCGATGCCCGTCAGGTCGATCACCTGGCGCGAGGCGCAATCGGCGCCGCCATCCTTGATGCCGACCAGGGTCAGGTTGCCGGCGGGCAGCTGCGGCAGCGCACCCTTGTTCAGCTTCTCGTCGCGCTCGTTCTCGATGACGATGGCGAGCTTGCCCTTGTCCTTGGTCAGCGTAATCGAATCCGGCTGGCCGCCGAGCTCGCATTTGGCAACGACCTGCCGCGCCTTGAGATCGACCGTGGCAAGATGCCCGGCGGGCTCCTTGAAATTGTCGCCGGAGGTGACGACCACGACGAAGGCCTTATCGCCAAGGATCACGACCGAGGTCGGTTCGCCCTCGAGCGGAATGAAACCTGCCGGCTTCGGAGCGGAGGCCGTCGTGATGTCGATCAGGCCGAGGGCCTTCTGCTCGGCATCGGTATAGGCCAGGAGCGTTCCCGCTTCGTTGGCCGCGATGATCTCCGACACCGTCTTCTTGGACGCGTCGCGATCGGCCGGCAGGTTGAGCGGCACGGAGAAGGTCGCGACACGGTTGAACATCGGCTCGGCCAGAGCTGTGCCGCCAAGCAGGACCGAGGCGAGAGCCGCGAGAACGAGTGAGGTACGCATGGGGCGGTCCTGTTCCGTTGGGGCAAGAAACTGTGCAGGCCGCATCAGCTATTGAGTGCGCACGACAGTTTCGTGACGCTTTCCCCGATCGGAGCCCGCGCTCCCCCATTGGGCCGCGAACAAGACGCCCCCACCACATGATGGCTTTGCGAAAACAGCTCGACGCCCTCCGGCGGCGGCCGGAAGGCGTCGAGTTGGAGATGCCTGCCGCTTGCATTCAGGCGGCGACGGCGGCGGCGGTCGAGCGCTTGAAGCCGATGATCTCGAGTTCGGTGACGATCGCGACCGCTGCAGCCTGCGCGAGCACGAAGGCGATGCCGAGCCCGGTCGGCGCAAACCATCCCGCAACCAGGATCAGGATGCTGTCGGCGATCCAGAGGAGGTTGATGCCAATCACCGCATAGACGGCGAGCCGCGGCAGGGTTTCGCGACTGGAGAAGAGGGCCAGCAGCGCGGCGCAGGGGAGCAGCACCAGGCCGGCGCCGCGGAGGAAAGCCTCGGGGAAGCCGAGCAATCCGGTGAGCGGCGCAGCAGCGAAGGCGAGCAGCAGACCGGTGGCGGCGCAGGCAGCGGCATCGAGAGCAAGGGCATTGCGGAGGAAGCGCGAGGACTGGATCGAGGACATGGCGTGGTCTCCTGGGTGTGAGCCCGTTCCGGCGGCCGGCCCGGGCTGTTGATGTTGGAGACATGCTGACGCTGTCGTGTCGGCCCGTCGATTAAGCGAGAGGTAATTGGAACGAACCGACAGCCCGGATAGGTTTCTCGCCATGAACAAGCATCATCAACCCACCGTCGGTCACCTCATCCGCGACTGGCGCCAGCTGCGCCGGCTGAGCCAACTCGACCTCGCGCTGGAAGCAGAGATCTCCCAGAAGCATCTCAGCTTCATCGAGAGCGGCCGCTCGGCGCCGAGCCGCGACATGGTTCTGCACCTGGCAGAGTATCTCGCTGTGCCGCTGCGCGAGCGGAACGCCCTGCTGCTCGCCGCGGGCTATGCCCCGGTCTATCTCGAACGGTCGCTGGAGGATCCGAGCTTGCAGGCAGCCAAGTCGGCGATCGATCTCGTGCTGAAGGGGCACGAGCCCTATCCGGCCGTCGCGGTCGACCGGCATTGGACGTTGCTTGCCGCGAATGCCGCGGTGACGCCTCTCCTTGGCCTTGTCGCGGATGCCGAGCTGCTGCGCCCACCCGTCAACGTGCTGAGGCTCAGCCTGCATCCGGGCGGGCTCGCACCCTTCATCGTCAATCTCGCGGAATGGCGAAGCCATCTGATCGCAAGGCTGAGGCAGCAGATCAGGGCGACGGCCGATCCGATCCTGGCCGATCTCCTCGTCGAGTTGCTTACTTATCCGGCGCCGCCTCAGCCCGCTCGCAAGGGCCACGCGCCGGAGCCCGAGGCGGAAGCTGCGATCGTCGTGCCGATGCAGCTGAAGGTCGGCGAGCAGGTGCTCTCCCTGATTTCGACCACAACCGTCTTCGGCACGCCGGTCGACATCACGCTGTCGGAACTGGCGCTGGAAACTTTCTTTCCGGCCGATGCGGCGACCGCCGAGGCGCTGCGGGCGATGGCAATCGCATCCGCGGACCGGTCCGGAGCAGCTTGAACTTTTCCGGGAACCTTTGCCCGTTCCAGCCGTTTCCTCAGCACAAGTCGCTGATACGACATGCGTTTTTCAACAGAGGAACAGGACCCATGGGCAGCACCGCGGACAAGATCAAGGGCATGGCCAACGAGGCCGCTGGCAACGTCAAGCAGGGCGTCGGCAAGGCGATGAACAAGCCGGGGCTTCAGGCCGAAGGGATTGCGCAGGAGCGCAAGGGCGAGGCCCAGCAGGCCGTTGGCAAAGCCAAGGATGCGGTCAAGAAAGTGATCGACAAGGCCTGATCTGCATCAGGCCGGCGATCTGAAAGGCGGGTGCCCCGGACGGGTCGCCCGCCTTTTCAATTGCGGGGCCCGTGCTCAGGCCGCGCCGCCGCTCATGCCGCCCAGGAACTCCTTGACGCGACCGAAGAAGCCGGCGGTTTCCGGGTGGGTTGCGCCTGAGCATTCGCGCTCGAATTCGAGCAGCAATTCGCGCTGACGCGCCGTCAGCTTCTGCGGCGTCTCGACGACGACCTCGATATAGAGATCCCCGACTTCGCGCGAGCGCAGCACGCTCATGCCCTTGGCCTTGAGCCGGAACTGCTTGCCGTTCTGGGTGCCCTCGGGAATTTTGACCCGTGCCTTCTCGCCCGTCAGCGTCGGGACTTCGATCTCGCCGCCGAGAGCCGCCGAGGTGAGGCCAAGCGGCACCCGGCAGAACAGATCGGCCCCGTCGCGCTGGAAGATCGCGTGCGGCTTGATCGACAGGAAGATGTAGAGATCGCCTGCYGGCCCGCCGCGCAGGCCAGCCTCGCCCTCACCGGCAAGCCGGATGCGTGTGCCGTCCTCGACGCCGGCCGGAATGTTGACCGAGAGCGTGCGCTCGCGGGTGACGCGCCCGGCGCCCGAGCAGTTCTTGCAGGGGTCGTCGATGACTTCGCCGCGTCCGTTGCAGGTCGGACAGGTGCGCTCCACCGAGAAGAAGCCCTGATTGGCGCGCACGCGGCCATGGCCGCCGCAGGTCGGGCACTGGCGCGACGTCGAGCCCGGCTTGGCGCCGGTCCCGGAGCAGGATTCGCAGGCAATCGAGGTCGGTACGCGGATCGAGGCGCTCTTGCCGGCGAAGGCGTCCTCCAGCCCGATTTCGAGATTGTAGCGGAGATCGGCACCGCGCTCGCGGCCATTGGCACCGCGCGGTCCACCGCGGCCCCGCGCATCGCCGAAGAAGGAATCGAAGATGTCCGACATGAAGTCGGAGAAATCGGCCCCGCCGCCCGGACCACCGCCGCCATTCTCGAAGGCCTGGTGGCCGTAGCGGTCATAGGCGCCGCGCTTCTGGCCGTCGGCCAGGACCTGATAGGCCTCGTTCAGTTCCTTGAACTTGGCCTCGGCCCCCTTGTCGCCGGGATGGCGATCGGGATGGCATTGCATGGCGAGCTTGCGGAAAGCACTCTTGAGCTCCGCCTCGTTAGCCGTCTTCGAGACGCCGAGGATCTCGTAGTAGTCGCGTTTGGACATCAAACAGCTACCCCTTCGTTCTTCTCGGCATCATGGCCGGGGGAACCCGGCCATGTTCGTCAGAAGAACGACATTTCCCTTGCAAGAGGCCCTTCCCGAACGAGATGGCCGGGGCAAGCCCGGCCAGGTCGTCGTGGAGAGGTCAGAGCGCGATCAGGCGCTCTTCTTCTTGTCGTTCTTGTCGTCGCTGACATCCTTGAAGTCGGCGTCGATGACGTCGTCCTTCTTGGCGTCGGCATGCTCTTCGCCGCCTTCAGCCGTGGCACCCTCGGCCTGGCTCGCCGCATACATGGCTTCACCGAGCTTCATCGAGGCCTGCATCAGGTCGGTAGTGCGCGAGGTGATCGCCTCGACATTCTCTTCGGCCAGCGCGGCCTTGAGCGCGTCCAGTGCGGTCTCGATCGCTGACTTGTCGGCGGCAGAAACCTTGTCGCCATAGTCCTTCAGCGACTTCTCGGTGGAGTGCACCAGGCTCTCGCCCTGGTTCTTGGCTTCCACCAGCTCGCGACGCTTCTTGTCCTCGGCGGCATTCGCCTCGGCGTCCTTCACCATCTTCTGGATGTCGGCCTCGGAGAGACCACCGGAAGCCTGGATGCGGATCTGCTGCTCCTTGTTGGTGGCCTTGTCCTTCGCCGTCACCGAGACGATGCCGTTGGCGTCGATGTCGAAGGTCACCTCGATCTGCGGCATGCCGCGCGGCGCCGGCGGGATGCCCATCAGGTCGAACTGGCCGAGCATCTTGTTGTCGGCAGCCATCTCGCGCTCGCCCTGGAAGACCCGGATCGTCACCGCGCCCTGGTTGTCCTCGGCGGTCGAGAAGACCTGGCTCTTCTTGGTCGGGATCGTGGTGTTGCGGTCGATCAGGCGGGTGAACACGCCGCCGAGCGTCTCGATGCCGAGCGAGAGCGGGGTCACGTCGAGCAGCAGCACGTCCTTGACGTCGCCCTGCAGCACGCCGGCCTGGATCGCGGCGCCAATGGCGACGACCTCGTCCGGATTGACGCCCTTATGCGGCTCCTTGCCGAAGAACTGCTTCACCACCTCCTGGACCTTCGGCATGCGGGTCATGCCGCCGACGAGAACGACCTCGTCGATCTGGCCCGCCGAAAGACCGGCATCCTTGAGCGCCTTGCGGCAGGGCTCGATGGTGCGCTGGATCAGATCGTCGACCAGGCTCTCGAACTTGGCGCGCGAGAGCTTGATGGCGAGGTGCTTCGGCCCGGAGGCGTCGGCAGTGATGTAGGGCAGGTTGATTTCGGTCTGCGCGGCGCTGGAAAGCTCGATCTTGGCCTTCTCGGCAGCTTCCTTCAGGCGCTGCAGGGCGAGCTTGTCCTTCTTCAGGTCGATGCCCTGCTCGCGCTTGAACTCGTCCGCAAGGTACTCGACCAGGCGCATGTCGAAGTCTTCGCCACCCAGGAAGGTGTCGCCATTGGTCGACTTCACCTCGAAGACGCCGTCGCCGATCTCGAGGATCGAGACGTCGAAGGTGCCGCCGCCGAGGTCATAGACCGCGATCGTGCCGGTGGTCTTCTTGTCCAGGCCATAGGCGAGCGCAGCCGCCGTCGGCTCGTTGATGATGCGCAGCACCTCGAGGCCGGCGATGCGACCGGCATCCTTCGTGGCCTGACGCTGGGCGTCGTTGAAATAGGCGGGAACGGTGATGACCGCCTGCGTGACCGGCTGCCCGAGATAGGCCTCGGCGGTCTCCTTCATCTTGGTCAGGGTGAAGGCGGAAATCTGCGAGGGCGAATAGTCCTTGCCGTCAGCCTCGACCCAGGCATCGCCCGTCGGGGCCTTCTTGATCCGGTAAGGGACAAGATTCATGTCCTTCTTCGTCATCGGATCCTCAAAGGTCCGACCGATCAGGCGCTTGATGGCGAAGAAAGTGCGCTCCGGATTGGTGACGGCCTGACGCTTGGCCGGCTGGCCGACAAGCCGCTCGCCGTCATCGGTGATGGCGACGATGGAGGGCGTGGTGCGCGCGCCCTCGGAATTCTCGATAACCTTCGGTGTAGTGCCTTCCATCACGGCAACGCAGGAGTTCGTCGTGCCGAGGTCGATACCAATAACTTTACCCATGGACGGGATCCCTTTCGATTAGCAGATCGCCGACCGGCGACGCATTTCGCACCGCCTGCCGGCCCATGGACCGGCCCGCCCCCGCCTTACGCGGCAAACGGAACCGGCATTCCACGTTTCGCGGTCGTCAAACCGCCTCTTGGCGGCGTATATAGTGAGGGTGTTCCCGCCCTTGCAAGACACGGAGCCGGATTAAGAATCGGCAACCGCGCGCGTCACGCGGGGAGAGGTCGCGGCCGCATCATTGCCAAGCAGTGTTGCGCCAATGCTCTTGCACGCGTTCGCTCGCCAATTCATGCAGAAGATTGCGTTTACCATTTCACGGCACCCGATGCTGACCAGACCCGGCCGCATAGCCCTCAAGATCTTCGCGATGCTGGCTGCAGCCGGTTCGGGTGGGCTTGCCCAGGCTCAGCCGATGCAATTGCCGGGCGCGCAACCCTTCAATCCGCCGGGCGCACATCAGGCGGCGCCCCCCGGCACGGGCGGACCGGCCAAGCCGCACACCCCGTCGATGCCGGCCATCAAGCTGCCGACCGAGGAAGGGATCATCGGCCGCGTGCTCCGGCAGAATGGCGGCGCCGGCGAAGCGGTCTTCGAGAAGACACCGACCGGCTTTGGCCTCAAGCTCAACGCTGCCGGCTTCCAGCCCGGCAACCTGACCGAGCCCTGTGCCATTTCCTTCGGCGATACGCCGCTGCCGGTGACATCGCTCGGCAAGCCGGCCGGTGTGCCACGCTACAAGCTGGAGGCCTCGGCCTGCCCGATCGTGTTCGATGTCCTGGAGGGCGCCTTTCTGGTGGTCGAGCCGGAGCAACCCTGCGTGATCGAGGCAGCCGCCTGCCGGATCGATCCGCGAGGCCTCTGGGGCCCTGATGCACGCACCCTCTCGGCGCGGGCCAAGGAGATCGAATCCGAACGCGGCAGGGCGGAGCGCGCGGTGCGCGAGGGCTTTCGCGCGCTTGCAGCCAAGGGCGATCTCAGCACGCAGCGCAGCATCGCGCGGGAACAGGCCGGGTTCACCTCCGAGCGTGAGCTGACCTGCCGTGATTTCCAGCGCGAAGGCTCGCTCGGTTTCTGCGCCGCGCGCATCACAGAGGCCAAGGCTGCCGCAATCCGTGCCCGCCTCGGCCTGCCCGAACCCAAGCCCGAACGGCCCAAGCCGGCGCCCCCCGGCGCGGGCCCCCCCGGCGCGCCCGGCCGCGCCGGCGGTTGCCGTTCCGACGCAGTAAGCCCGGCCCTTACACTTTCGGCAGGTCCGGAACCTTGTAGGCCGTGGTCGCCTTGATCCGTTCCATCGCGAAGCGGGAGGTGACGTTCTTCAGCGGAATCGTCTCGATCAGCCGCTTATAGAACCCGTCATAGGCCGCCATGTCGGCAACCACCACGCGCAGCATGTAGTCGACATCGCCGGCCATCCGGTAGAACTCCATGACCTCCGGCATCGACGCGACCATCTGCGCGAATTTTTCCAGCCAGGGACCGGAATGGTCGGCGGTCTCGATCTGGACGAAGACCGTGAGCCCAAGTCCGATCTTCTCCGGCGCCACCAGCGCGACACGCTTGGTGATGACGCCCGTCGCCTCCAGCCGCTGAATCCGCTTCCAGCAGGGGGTCTGCGAGAGGCCGACGCGATCGGCCAGCTCGGCGATCGAGATGTTCGCATCACCTTGCAGGACAGTCAGGATTTTCCGGTCGATCGCATCCATTCTCTCAGCCCATCAATTGGAGAACTAATTTCCTATTGAATTGGGAATCTAGAGAAAAATCATCTTTTCGATGCCCGCATCTTGCTTTCAGATAGAAAATCCTTTTCTCAATCTGTCAACCGGCGTTCTCGCCGGACCGATTTTCATGAAGGATGGATCGATGGATCGCCGCCAGTTTCTGCTCGCCGGCTCTTCGCTTCTCGCGAGCACTCCCCTTGCCGGCGCTGCATGGGCCCAGAGCGGCGTGACAGCCCGTGTCGGCTACATCCCGGTCATCGGCACGGCGCCCGTCTTCGTTGCCAATGGCGAAGGCTGGCTCAAGGAGGCCGGCATCAATGCCGCCTTCACGGTTTTCGAATCCGGTCCGAACATGATCCAGGCCCTGGCCTCGGGCACGATCGACCTCTATGTCGCGGGCATCGCGCCGCTTGCCGTCGCCCGCTCGCGCGGCGTCGACATTCGCGTCGTGGCCGCAACTGCGATTGCCGAGAACGTCTTCGTGGCAGCTCCCGCGCTCGCCAAGTTCTTCACGCCCGGCACCGCACCGGCTGCGGCCTTCAAGGCGCATAGGGCCACCACCGGAAAACCGGCCCGGCTTGCGACCCAGCCGGCCGGCTCGGTGCCCAACACCACCCTGCAATATTGGCTCTGGGAGGTCGCCAAGGCCGACAAGGCCGATATCGAGGTCGTGCCCATGGGCATCGACGCGACACAGCAGGCCGTGCTCGCTGCAGCTGTCGAGGGCGCGATCGTGCGCGAGCCGGCGCTGTCGATCATCCAGACCCGCAATCCCGGCATCAAGCTGATTGCCGGCGGCGAGGAGCTGTTCCCCGGCCAGCCCGGGACCGTGGTGGCAGCATCAGGCGATTTCGTCACCAAGAATCCGGACGCCGTGCAGAAGCTGGTGACGAGCCTGGTGCGTGCCGCCGCTCTGATCGCCAAGGACCCCGACAAGGCTGCCCCGCATGTCGGCGCCGCGCTTGGCAAGGGTATCGTCGACCCGGCCCTGATCCGACAGGCGCTGACCTCCCCCGCCAGCAAGTTCCAGATCGATCCGCGCGTCATCATCGAGCCGTCGCGTGCCATGCAGGCCTATCAGGTCAAGCTTGGCTCGCTCGAGAAGGAACTGCCTTTCGACGGCCTGTTCGAGACCCAGTATTACGAGCGCGCCATCAAAACCCTCTGACAGAATCCGGCGGCTGATCTTGACCTCGCTCAGGGCTCCGGCCCTCGCCTTTGCAGGCCTCCTCGCCTTCTTGCTGCTCTGGGAGGCGATCCCCTATTTCGGGCTGGTGAACCCGGCCTTCCTGCCTGGCCCGTCTGCCTTGCCGAAGGCATTCTGGCGCGAAGTGACCTCGGGCGCGTGGTTGTCGGCGATCGGCGGTTCGCTCGGCCATTATTTCACGGGCCTCATCGTCGGCGCCGGCCTCGGMATTGCCACCGGCGTGCTCGTCGGCATGTCGCGCACCGCGGAAGAGGCCACGGCCTGGGTCGTGCGCGTGCTTCGGCCGATTCCCGGCCTCGCCTGGGTGCCCTTCGCCATCATCTGGTTCGGGGTCAATCCGTCGGCGGCGGTCTTCATCATCGCCATTGGCGTGTTCTGGATCGTCTTCTTTGCGGCACAGGGCGCGATCCGCGGTGTCGATCGTGACCTGATCGAGGTCGCGGACGCGTTTGGTTTCCGATCGGCTTGGCAGCGTCTGAGCAAGATCCTGCTGCCGGCCGCAATGCCCGGCATTCTGGTCGGCGTCCGCACCGCGCTCGGCCAGGCCTGGATGGCGGTGGTCGCCGCCGAGATCTTTGGCGTCGCCGGCGTCGGGCAGCGCATGATGCAGGCCTCCAGTCTGCTCGCGACCGACATCGTGGTGATCTACATGCTGACCATGGCCGCGCTTTACGGCCTGCTCGACACCGCCTTCGTCGCTTTCCAGGGATGGGTGCTGCGATGGAAAGCGTGATCGACATCAAGGCCCTGTCGCTGACCTTCACCCGCGACGGGGAAGCGACCGAGGTGCTGCACAAGCTTGACCTGCAGGTCGCGCGCGGCGAATTCCTCGCCATTGTCGGCCCATCCGGCGTCGGCAAGTCGACCCTGCTGCGCGTCATCGCCGGGCTCGCCAAGCCGAGCGGCGGCGAGGTCATCTTCCATGCCAGGGACCGGACTCGCCGGCCAGTCGCGCTGGTCTTCCAGGATTCGCGCCTGCTGCCCTGGCGCAAGGTGATCACCAATGTCGGCTTTGGGCTCGAGGGGCGGGCCTCGCGCCCCGCGCGGCTCAAGCAGGCTCAGGAGATGCTCGATCTCGTGGGGCTGGGTCAGCTCGCACAGCGCTGGCCCCACCAGCTCTCGGGCGGCCAGCGCCAGCGCGTCTCGCTGGCGCGCGCGCTCGCGGTCGAGCCGGAAATCCTGCTGATGGACGAGCCCTTCTCGGCACTGGACGCACTGACGCGCGAAACCCTGCAGGACGAGCTGATCCGCGTCTGGCAAAGCACCGGCAAGACCGTGCTCTTCGTCACGCATGACATCGACGAGGCTGCCTATCTCGCCGACCGCGTCGTCGTGCTCTCGGGCGCACCCGGCCAGATCATCGCCGAGCATCGGATCACCGCTCCGCGTCCGCGCCGCCGCGGGGCCGCCGCCGAGACCGAGATCGTGCGGGCCGTGCGCCGCGGACTTGGCGCCGATATCGTCGCGGATGGCGCAGCGATCTGATCGCCGGTCACACCACGTCGTGATTCCGCGCAGCGCAGCGCAGCCTCGGACGCCCTCACGGGCGCCGGGAGCGATGATCGCGTCCGGAACGGCGGCGCTGCGCGGCTCGCCCGGAATGGTGACGCTCCCGTGCGCGGGGCGACATCATGGCGCGGGGCATCCTTGCGCCTGACGCCCGAAGAAGGCCCTGCTCACGCGCTATCACCGGCTTGTCATTGGCGCGCAGCGCCAATCTGGGGCAGGTGAGCTGAGGCTTTTACGATTTGATGACGGAAAACATGGTCGAGCGCATTACAAACGGCTTGCTGCGGCGGGGCCTTCTCATCCTCGCGCTGCTCCTGCCCGGCGCCGCCCTTGCCGCCGAATCTGCTGCGGTCACCAGCCCCCGCGTCACTGCGACCCTGCTCTCCAGCCGCGACGTCGTTGCGCCCGGCGAGCGCTTCCAGGTCGCGCTCAGCCAGAAGATCGCCAAGGGCTGGCACACATACTGGGCCAATCCCGGCGATTCCGGCGAACCGACGCGGATCGAGTGGACATTGCCCGCAGGCTTCAGCGCCGGTGCGATCCAATGGCCGGCGCCGAAGGCGCTCCCGGTCGAGCCGCTCGTCAATTTCGGCTTCAGCGATGCCGTGCTGCTGCCGGTGGAGATCACCGTTMCCGAAGGCGCACAGCCGGGCGAGCGCCTTGCCCTCAAGGCGAACTCGACCTGGCTGGTCTGCGAAAAAATCTGCATCCCCGAGGAAGGCTCCTTCACGCTCGACCTCAAGGTCGGCCCGGCCCCGGTCGCCGATGAGGCGGCACAGTCGCGGATCGATGCGGCCCGCGCCGCGCTGCCGCAACCTGCCGATTTCCGGGCGAAGCTGACCCAGGACGGCGATGCGCTCGCCCTCGCGCTGCCGGGCCTCGGGCAGCCCGTCGAGGAGCTGCGCTACTTCCCGCTGCTCGAGACCTTGATCGAGCACGCAGCCCCGCAGACCGCGACGAACACTGCCGCGGGCACGGTCTTGCAACTTGCCCGCTCCAGCTCGTTCAAGGTCGGCGAGACCGAGCTCAGCGGGGTCATCACCTATCGCGAGGCCGGCGTGCCGCGTGCGCTCAGCCTGATGGCCGATGTCGAGCCTGCGCTGGTCAATTCCACCGCGGCGCCGCAAGCTGCCCAGGCCCCGGCCGTGGTGCGCGTCGCCGCAGCGCCCGAAAGCAACCTGACGCTCTGGGCGGCACTGGCCTTCGCCTTCGCCGGCGGCCTGATCCTCAACCTGATGCCCTGCGTGCTGCCGGTGCTGTTCATCAAGGCGCTCGGCTTCGCGCAGGCCGCGCAGGCGAGCCGCGCCGAGGTGCGCGAGCAGGGTCTGCTCTTCCTTTGCGGCGTCCTTACCAGCTTCATCATCCTTGCCGGCGCGGTGATCGCACTGGCAGCGCTTGGCACCAGCATCGGCTGGGGGTTCCAGCTGCAATCGCCGCCCGTCGTGATCGCGCTGGCGGTCATCATGGTGCTGATCGGCCTCAACCTGCTCGGCGCATTCGAAATCGGCGGCTCCGTCCAGGGCGCCGGACATGGGCTTGCCTCCAGCGGCGGACGCTTGGGCGCCTTCATGACCGGAGCACTCGCCGTCATCGTCGCGACGCCGTGCACCGCCCCCTTCATGGGCGCGGCGATGGGGTATGCCGTGACGCAACCGCCGCAGATCGCGCTTGCGGTCTTCCTGGCGCTGGCGCTCGGCTTTGCCGCGCCGGTGGTCATCCTGTCCTTCGCTCCCGGCTGGCTGCGTCTGCTGCCCAAGCCCGGCCGCTGGATGGTGATCCTCAAGCAGGCCTTTGCCTTCCCGATGTTCGCGACTGCGACCTGGCTGGTCTGGGTCGCCTCCGTCCAGGCCGGGCCCGGCGGCGTGCTTGCCGCTCTGGCGGCGATCCTCGCCGCCGGCTTCCTCGTCTGGCTGCTCGGCCTCGGCCGCAGTGCCGGCGGGCGGACCCGAATCGCCCTGTCGGCTCTCGCCCTGTTCGTCGCCGTCAGCGCCGGGGCCTTCGTGCTGCAGAGTGCCGTTCCAAGCGCGACGGACGCAGCACGGGCCGGCGACATCGAGCCCTGGTCTCCCGAGCGCGTCGCCGCGCTGCAGGCGGAAGGGCGTCCCGTTTTCGTCAACTTCACCGCGGCCTGGTGCATCACCTGCCTCGCCAATGAGCGGGTCGCACTGGTCCGGCAGGAGGTCAAGGACACCTTTGCCAAGCTGAACGTCGCCTATCTCAAGGCCGACTGGACCAACCGCAATGCCACCATCGCAACCGCGCTTGCCGAGCACGGCCGGGCCGGCGTGCCGCTCTACCTGTTCTATCCCGCCACGAAGGGCGCGCCGCCCGAAATCCTGCCGCAACTCCTGACGACCGACATGCTGGTCGAGGCCGCCGGCCGTGCCGCCGGCAAAGAGGCGAGGACCGCGCAGAACCGACCCTGATCCTGKGAAGACGGAGGCAGACGTGACAGCTGTGACAGGTCAGAGGTTCATCGCAGGCCTGGTCCTTGCGGGCCTCACCCTCGCAGCGGGCCCGGCGCTCGCGCAGAGCGGCCTGCGGATCGGTGCGCCGGCCCCCGCCTTCTCGGCGCTCGATGTCGACGGCCGGACCCGGTCGCTCCCGGAATTCGCGGGCAAGACCGTGATCCTGGAATGGACCAATCACGACTGCCCCTATGTCCGCAAACACTACAACAGCGGCACCATGCAGAGCCTGCAGCGTGATATGACGAAGGAAGGCATCGTCTGGCTGAGCGTCGTCTCCTCACCGCCGGGCGAGCAGGGCTATGTCACGGCCGCCCAGGCCAAGGGGCTGACCGCCTCGCGCAACGCCGCCCCCAGCGACCTGTTGCTCGACTCCAAGGGCACCATGGGCCGCGCCTATCGCGCGCAGACCACGCCGCATCTGTACATCATCGATGGAAAGGGCACGCTGGTCTATGCGGGCGCGATCGACGACAAGCCCTCGGCCAGCGCCGCCAGCCTGAACGGCGCCAAGAGCTATGTGCGCCAGGCAGTCGCCGAAATGAAGGCCGGCAAACCGATCTCAGAAGCCACAACCAAGGCCTATGGCTGCGCGATCAAGCTCGCCCCGCTGAGCTGACGGCGGCGAGCGCCGCCTCCGCACTGTCGCGGTGCCGCCGATCCACCTATGTCGAGGTCAGCGCGGCATGGTGCCTGATCGGCCACATCGACGATCGGATCCCTGGTCCGGCGGGGGGCCTGGGGCGTCTCCTTGAGCGTCGCCTATCTCGCGACCAGCTGGACCAGCCCCAGGACAAAGCTCCATCCGGGCCGGGAAATGTCGTCACGTACGAGCCGGAAGCCGAGATTGCTCGGAGGCGTGCCGGATGCGCAGCCGCCGGCGCGCGCATCGCGAACGAAATCCGCCATGTAGGCCCGATGGCGGCCCTCAACGACGCGAACCCCGCAATTGGCCAGGACAGCCGTCCTGGCCCCCGTAGCATCGACGGCGATGCGCTGAAAACAGGTGTCGGTCCATTCCCAGACATTGCCGGCCAAATCGAGAAGGCCATTCTCGTTCGCGCCGAAACTTCCAATCGGTTGTGGCGCCTTTGCGACTGTCGTCACGCGGCTCGCGTCCCTGTCATAGATAGCAAGCGCTCGCTGGCCGGGGTCGCCGCCGCTGAGGTTTTCCGGCAGGGCGTCGTCGTGGAATCGGCTCGCGGCTGCATAGGCCCACTCGTCGTCCGTCGGCAGCCGGAACGTCGTCCCCATCTCGCGTGACAACCAGGACGCATAGGCCTGAGTATCCCGCCAGCTCACTCCGACGACGGGACGGTCAGCGGCAGCAGCGTCGGTGCCCGCCATCAGGCAGGCTCGGGCTTTGACGCAGCGCAGATAATCCGCGACCGTGACCTGATTTTTCATCACAGCCAGCGGCCTGTCGACAGCAACCGCCACAATCGGCGCGATGATCGGCTTCCCGTCCCGCAAGAACTCGCCGCTGGCACGATAGCGGAATGTACCCGACCGCAGTTCCACGAAATCCGGGAGCGGCGCACGTGCTGTCGCCGATCCGGTGCCATATCCCGGCGCAAGGACCGAGATCGCGATGGGCGCCAGCGCCGCGGTGGCCAGGGCCATGAGTTTGAACGCGGACAGCATGATGCCTCCCGAGGCGGCCGTCCGACGGCCCTAGGCGGATGATGGTCAGATCATTTGTGCGCGACATTGCTCACAATCGGTTCGGGCGCCTTTACCTGGGTCATCAGGTCATCATTCCATTGACCCTCGACCCTGAAATGGGCTGTCGCACCAAGTTCGAAGGCCTCGATCATGTTGTGGTTCACGTAACCGACAATGCCGGGCTGAAGGAATTTGGTGAGCGCCGCGYCCGCGGATCCGCCCCGAATGAACCAGGTTTCGAGATTGGTCTCGGGAGGATTCGAGAACTTGCCGGTCTCCCAGACATAGTCGCCGAACCCGCCGACCAGATGTGGACGTGTGTCGCGGCTTGCCTGGGAATGCACGATCAGCACGTTCTCACCGACCTTTGCGGGCATCGCGTTTTTGCCCGTCAGGGCTCCGACCGCGCCGTTGAACACGACGTGACTTGGCACCAGCTTTCGCATGACCTCCATCGTGTCCATGTAGGCGTCGCCATGCGTGTCGTAGTGCTTGAATTTGCCCTTCTCGTCGCGAGGAACGTAATAATCATGCTCGCCGATGTAGTAGACGCGATCGTAGTGAAGCGGCCGTCCGGCCGCATCCTTGAGGCCGTCCCGCGGCAGCACCATCACGGCGCCGCTCATGCCCGAGGTGATATGCCAGGGGGTCATGGCACCTGGGATGCAGTGATAAGCGAACACACCCGTCCGGGTCGCCTTCCAGCGCAGCACGGTCTGCTCCCCGGGGTTGATCAAGGTCAGATCGGCACCGCCTGATGCGCCCGCAGCAGCATGGAAGTCGATATTGTGCGCCATCGAGTTGGTGTCGGGATTGGCAAGCGTCACCTCGACATAATCACCCTCGTGCACGACAAAAAGCGGCCCAGGGATCGACCCGTTGAAGGTCATGGCCTGCAACGTGGTGCCCTCTTCGTCGATAACGATCTTCTTCTCCTCGACCCAGAGCCTGAACTCCATGATCCTTGGGCCCAGCTTGGTCGCCTGCTCGTGAGGATGAACGAAGGGCGGTGCGACGAACTCGACCTTCTGTCGCGGCAGATCGAGCGCCTGAGCCGATGCTGGAGCGACCAGCGCCCCGGCCAGGAATGCGGCGCCCCTGAGGGCGGCACGTCGGGAGATGGTGACCTTACCATCGGCAATCTCGAATGCCTGTCCCATGGCCATCCCCCCTTGAGCACCATTCATTCGAAAGGATACCGGCGGTGCAGTCGTGGAACTACGGACCAAGGTCGAAGAGCATTCGGGCGGTAGGTCTTGCAGCCCTTTGGCCGTGGCGCTGGCGCGCCCGGAGCAGGGAACGGCAGATGCTGGACTCGGGCAGAGCCACTACGGGCAGCTATCGCCGGCCGCGTCGCTTGGCCTGTTCCCCCGCGCCCTTCGGCCGAGATTCCGGAACCGGACCCATCTCGTCCAAGTTCGGCTTGCGCGGACGCGAGACCGGTTTGGCTTCGCCGCCGCCCCAGTTATGCGGGCCCATGTCCTCATCGGTGGGTTTGCGCGCCCGTGTCGGCAGGTTCGCCGACGCGCCGTAGCTGCGCTCCCCCTTGTACTTGCCAGCCGAGGCCTCGACATCGCTCTGGCGGGCGAGCGGGTCATCGGAGATGGCGAGTTCGGTCGCCTGCAGGCGCTTGATCTCGTCGCGCAACCGGGCGGCCGTCTCGAATTCGAGATCGGCGGCAGCCTCGCGCATGCGCTTCTCGAGATCGGCCAAGGCGGCCTTGAGGTTGTGCCCGGCGATCGGCGCATCGACCAAACCCTTGTCGACCGTGACATGGTCGCGCTCGTAGACCGAGCCGAGGATGTCGCCGATGGCGCGCTTGATCGTCTGCGGCGTGATGCCATTCGCGAGGTTATAGGCCTCCTGCTTCTCGCGGCGGCGATTGGTCTCCGCCATCGCGCGCTCCATCGAGCCTGTGATGTGGTCGGCATAGAGGATGACCTTGCCGTCGACATTGCGGGCGGCGCGGCCGATGGTCTGGATCAAGGAAGTCTCGGAGCGCAGAAAGCCTTCCTTGTCGGCGTCGAGAATGGCGACGAAGCCGCATTCCGGGATGTCCAGGCCCTCGCGCAGCAGATTGATGCCGACCAGCACGTCGAAAGCGCCGAGGCGGAGATCGCGCAGAATCTCGATGCGCTCGATCGTGTCGATGTCGGAATGCATGTAGCGCACGCGCACGCCGTTCTCGTGGAGGTACTCGGTCAGGTCCTCGGCCATGCGCTTGGTCAGCACGGTGACGAGGCTGCGGTAGCCCTTCTCGGTGACCTCCTTGATCTCGTCGAGCAGGTCGGCAACCTGGTGCTTGGCGGGGCGGACCTCGACCGGAGGGTCGATCAGCCCGGTTGGACGGATGACCTGCTCGGTGAAGACACCGCCGGTGCGGTCCATCTCCCAGCCGCCGGGCGTCGCCGAGACATGCACCGATTGCGGGCGCATCGCGTCCCATTCCTCGAAGCGCAGCGGCCGGTTATCCATGCAGGACGGCAGGCGGAAGCCGTATTCGGCCAATGTCGCCTTGCGGCGGAAGTCGCCCCGGTACATGCCGCCGATCTGCGGCACGGTGMCGTGGCTCTCATCGGTGAAGACCAGCGCATTGTCGGGCAGGTACTCGAACAGGGTCGGCGGCGGCTCGCCCGGCTTTCGGCCGGTGAGATAGCGCGAATAGTTCTCGATGCCGTTGCACGAACCGGTCGACTCGATCATCTCGATGTCGAAGGTGCAACGCTGGTCGAGCCGCTGCGCTTCGAGATAGCGCCCCATGCGATTGAGTTCCTCAAGGCGGGCCTTGAGCTCCTCCTTGATCGACTTGACAGCCTGGGTCAGCGTCGGGCGCGGCGTGGTGTAGTGCGAATTGCCGTAGACTTTCACGAATTCGAGGTCGGCCGTCTTTTGACCGGTGAGCGGATCGAATTCCGAGATGCTTTCGACCTCGTCGCCGAACAGGCCGATGCGCCAGGCGCGGTCCTCATAGTGGGCCGGGAACAGCTCGATGACATCGCCACGCACGCGAAAGGTGCCGCGGGCGAAATCGCCAAGCGTGCGCTTGTATTGCAGGGCGACGAGATCGGCGATGAGCTGACGCTGCTCGATGCGCTCGCCGAGTTTGATGGCGAAGGTCATCGCCGTATAGGTCTCGACCGAGCCGATGCCGTAGATGCAGGAGACGCTGGCGACGATGATGACGTCGTCGCGCTCCAGCAGCGAGCGCGTGGCCGAGTGGCGCATGCGGTCGATCTGCTCGTTGATCGAGGATTCCTTCTCGATAAACGTGTCCGAACGCGGGACGTAGGCCTCCGGCTGATAGTAGTCGTAGTAGGAGACGAAGTACTCCACCGCGTTGTCGGGGAAGAAACTCTTGAATTCACCGTAGAGCTGTGCGGCCAGCGTCTTGTTCGGGGCGAGGATCAGAGCCGGGCGCTGCGTCTCCTCGATCACCTTGGCCATCGTGAAGGTCTTGCCGGAGCCGGTAACGCCGAGCAGGACCTGGTCGCGCTCCTGCCGTGCGACGCCGTCGACGAGATCGGCGATCGCGGTCGGCTGGTCACCAGCCGGCTCGAAATCCGACTGCATGCGGAAGGCGATGCCGCCCTCGGACTTGTCCGGGCGGGCCGGGCGATGCGGCGTCCAGGGCTTGCCGGGATCGATGAAGGGGCTGCCGGACTCGAGCAGGTGCTGCAGCGAATGCGCGGTGACGGAGGCAGCGGTCTCGCCCTCGGCCTCGCCGAAGGCAGAGGCCGCGTCGCCTTTCTTCGGCTTTTTCTTCAGCTTGGTGTCGCCGGGGCGCGGCTCGCCATAACCGGCCTGCGGCTGGTCGCTGAAACCGGAGGCGCCGCCCGGGACCGCCCTGCCGCGGTTGATCGCGGGATTGAGCAGATCGGCGAGATAGCCCTCGAGCGGCTTCAACTCGGGCTTGGTGGCCTTGGAGTTCGGCGTGCGCGCGGAGGCGGGCTTTTTTGCAGGCTTAGCCTTGGCGGTCGTGTCGGAGCTTTTCGGCATGGCGGCAATATGGGGCGAAACCGGGCGGAGCGCGAGGGGTACGCCGTCGCAGCAGGCGGATAACTGACAGCAGGTGACAGGAGTACACCGTGGCAGGAGAAGCCGGATTGAAGCGGTCCCGGGGGTGGGCGCGATGCAAGTCCGGCTTTCATCGCGCGCCGGCGCATATCGAGACGGAGCGAGGCTTATCCGCGGGACTTGGTCTTGCCGCAGCCGCCGGACGTGTTGAGGGTCACGGCTGCGCGAATGAGAGCCTTCAATGCCCCTTCGTCAATCGTCTCACCCTCGTGGATGTCGATGGCCCGCCTGGTGTTGCCATCCAGACTGGAATTGAAGAGGCCCGATGGGTCGTCGAGTGAGGCCCCCTTGGCAAAGGTCATTTTGACGACGCTCTTGTAGGTCTCCCCAGTGCAGATCAATCCGTCGTGGGACCACACCGGAACCCCTCGCCATTTCCACTCCTCTACCACCTCAGGATCGGCTTGCCTGATCCATACGCGGAGCTGGGAGAGCATCTTGCCTCGCCAGTCGCCCAGCTCGGTGATCCGCTCGTCGATCATCCGAGACGGGGAGTTTTCGTTCTGGGACTCGCTCTGGCTCATGATCTTCCCTTCTCTCCGGAACTCTCGCTTCTGGGATCGGGCCAACCGTCTGCTCGAGATCGCAGCGCAACCTCTCGAAGAGGCTGGGCCGGCCGGTAAACGTCTTGGAGAGCACGGTGTGTCTGCACGGATCACAACGCATAACTCTCTGGCTATTGATCTGCATTCATAATCATTGGGCTATACGTCAGTCAATCGAAGCCTGCGCGCGCAACGATCGCCGTCGGGTCTCGCAACTCAGGATCAAGGTGGCCGCGACGGACGGCCCGACGCAAGCGCGGCGCTCTTCCGGCATCGGCTGCCCCCTTGGGAACGGGACTGCGCTCGTGATCGGGGGCCAGGGGCAGCGCGCGATGGCTCTGCTCTTGATGGTGCGGCCGGACACGGGGGTGTAGACTGTTCGGGTCTTGTCTTCGGCAGTGCCTGATCCCCATCTCCAAGTGGTCGCCGCTTCAGATTCCAGCATCGGGTTGGCGCTGCATCGCAAGCAGTCGTGAGGACGTAACACTGAAAGCTGTGGTCCGGTTCGCCGGATGTGCCGAGATCAATAGGAGGAGGCCAGAATGACTCGCGCCTTCGTCAAGGAAGCCGAGGAAAGAGGGACCCTGGACGAGCTGCCGGACCGGCCAGTCTCGCCTCACCCGAACCTCGTGACGCCTGAAGGGCTCGCACAGATCGAGGCCCAGCTGGCGCGCTGGCATGACGAACACGCGGCGGCGCTGGCCGGAGGCGACCGCACAGAGATCGCTCAGACGCGGCGCGAGTTCCGCTACTGGGCGGCGCGGCGCGCCAGCGCCAAGCTGGCCCCTGCGCAGGAAAGGCACGACATCGTCCGCTTCGGCTCGACAGTGACGATCCGCCGGGCCGATGGGCGCGAGCAGAACTGGCGGCTGGTCGGCGAGGACGAGGCCGATCCGGCACACGGAACGCTGCCCTATGTCGCGCCGTTGGCGAGCGCGCTGATGGGCAAGGGCATTGGCGAGAGCGTCAGCATCGGCACTGAGGCGGTCGAGATCATCGCGATCGCCTGAGGCGATCGTTCAGCTATCCGCGAGCCAGGCCTGAATCCCTGCTGCAGCTGCGACTCCGGTCGCGAAACAGGCCTGCAGCAGATAGCCGCCGGTCGGCGCCTCCCAATCCAGCATCTCGCCTGCGACAAAGGTACCGGGCAAGCGTTTCAGCATGAAGCCTTCCTCGATCTCGGCGGCGGCGACGCCACCGGCGGTGGAGATCGCCCGCTCGATCGGCCTGAGACCGGTCAGCACCAGAGGCGCGGCCTTGATCAGTGCGGCCAGCCTCTCCGCGTCTTCGGGGAGCGGCCCCTTCGCCGCTTCGCGCAGCAGCGCAATCGCGGATGGAGCAAGACCTGCAGCCTTGCGCAGATGATTGCTCAGCGTCACGCCCTTGCGACGATGCGCGAGGCGCTGGACCAGCAGCGCCGCCTCGTGATCGGGCCGCAGATCGATGGTGATGACCGCCCTGCCCTCGCGCAGGATCGTCTCGCGAATCGGGGCAGAGAGTGCATAGACCGCGCCGCCTTCCAGACCCGTTGCATCGATCATCGCCTCGCCGGGCACGGATTGGCCGCCGAAGCTCAGGACGATGCGCTTCAACGGTACTCCGGCAAAACGCTCTCGCATGGTCTGGGACCAATCGACCGTGAAACCGCCATTGGCCGGGCGCAGCGGCGCAATCGCAACGCCGCGCGCCGCCAGCAAGGGTGCCCAGCCACCATCCGAACCCAGCCGTGGCCAGCTCGCACCGCCGAGCGCGAGCAGCGTCGCGTCGGGCCGCGCCTCGACATCGGCGCCATCGCGGCTCCGGAACGTCAGAGCTCCCGCTTCGCTCCAGCCGGTCCAGCGATGACCAGGCGCGAAGCTGACACCGAGGCCCTCGAGCCGGCGCAGCCATGCCCGCAGCAAGGGCGAGGCCTTCATGGCGCGCGGGAAGACGCGGCCGCTGCTGCCGACGAACGTGTCCTGCCCGAGCGCATCGGCCCAGTCACGCAGGGATTGTGGCGGGAAGGCGCGAATGGCCGGCTCCAGCCAGGCTTGCGCATCGCGATAGCGGGCCAGGAAGCCGTCGAGCGGTTCGGAATGGGTGAGGTTCAATCCGCCTCGCCCGGCCAGCAGGAATTTGCGGGCCGGCGAGGGCATGCGATCGTAGATCGTGACCGCGTGGCCGGCCACCGCGAGGCGCTCGGCCGCGATCAGCCCGGAGGGCCCTGCTCCAATGATGGCGATGTGATGTGTGGGCATCGGTCCGGCTTGCCGTCAGCGCGCCCTGCGGTCAAGGGTAATCCCGCCCCGAAGGCCATCGACAGGGACAAACCATGCCGACCATCGCCGCTTATTTCGGCGCAGCCATTCTCGAAATCGCCGGCTGTTTCGCGTTCTGAGGCTGGCTCCGGCTCGGCAAGCCCATCTGGTGGCTCGTACCCGGACTGTTTTCGCTCGCCCTGTTCGCCTGGCTGCTGACGCTGGCGGAGAGCGAAGCCGCCGGACGGGCCTATGCCGCCTATGGCGGCGTCTACATCGTCAGTTCGCTCGTCTGGCTCTGGGCCGTGGAAGGCTTTCGCCCCGACCGCTGGGACATTGCCGGCGGGCTGATCTGCCTCGCCGGCGCGGCGATCATCATCGCAGGGCCGCGCTAGGGTATCGGCCCGAAAGGTGGATTGCGGTTTTCGGGAAGGCCGATGCAACCATAGACGGTTAGATCGTCGGGCGGATTCGATATCCGGCCCGATGATCCAAGTCCCCGATAATCCAAGTCTCAGCTCCGCGCAAAGGTCTCGTCGAAGGCGTAGCCGGCACCGCGAACGGTCCGCAGCGGATCCTTGGCGTTGTCAGGGGTGATCGCCTTGCGCAGCCGGCCGACATGGACGTCGACGGTGCGCTCGTCGATATAGACGTCGCGGCCCCAGACCGCGTCGAGCAGCTGGGCCCGGGAATAGACCCGCCCCGGCGCCTGCATCAGGAACTCGAGCAGGCGGAACTCGGTCGGGCCGAGATGCAGCTCGCTCCCTGAGCGGCGGACACGGCGGGTGGTGCGGTCGAGCTCGAGATCGCCGGCGGCCAGCAGGCCGGCGACATGACCCGGCTTGGCGCGGCGCAGCAGCGCTTGAATGCGGGCGATCAGCTCGGGCAGCGAGAACGGCTTGACGACATAGTCGTCGGCCCCGGTGGCAAGGCCGCGCACACGCTCGGTCTCTTCGCCGCGGGCGGTGAGCATGATGATCGGCACCCGCTCGGTATCGCGACGGGTCCGCAGCCGCCGGCAGAGCTCGATGCCGGAAAGGCCGGGCAGCATCCAGTCGAGCAGCACGAGGTCCGGCGTATGATCGCGCAGATGCAGCTCGGCATCGTCGCCACGCGCGACGCTGTCAACCTCGAAGCCTTCGGCTTCGAGGTTGTAGCGCAGCAACAGGGTCAGCGGCTCTTCGTCCTCAACGATCAGGATGCGTGCAGGCATGTCTCACTCGGTCCCAAAGGTGTCGGGCGCCGGTCACTCACCGGTGGCGGCGTCCAGAAGGATGTTGGTCGTGTCGAGCTTCGGGCGGGCTGCGTCCAAGGCTTCGCCCGTGACGAGATAGTGGATCGTCTCGGCGATGTTGGTGGTGTGGTCGCCGATGCGCTCGACATTCTTGGCGCAGAACAGGAGATGCGTGCAGAAGGTGATGTTGCGCGGGTCTTCCATCATATAGGTGAGCAGCTCGCGGAAGAGCGAGGTATAGAGCGCGTCGATCTCATCGTCGCGGCGCCAGACCTCCATGGCCTTCTGCTCGTTGCTGACGGCGTAAGCGTCGAGCACGTCCTTGAGCTGGGCCTGAACCAGGCGGCTCATATGCTCGAGGCCGACGACCGCGCGCGACGGCGGCTGGAACTGGCCGGAGATGGCGACCGCGCGCTTGGCGATATTCTTGGCGAGATCGCCGACACGCTCGATATCGGCGGCGATGCGGATGGCGGAGATCAGCTCGCGCAGGTCGTTGGCGAGCGGCTGGCGCCGGGCGATGGTGAGCACCGCCTTCTCCTCTACCTCGCGCTGCAGATTGTCGAGGCGCTGGTCGGCGCTGATGACCTTCTGTGCCAGCCCGGTGTCGCGGCGCACCAGGGCGACTGTCGAATCGCCGAGCATGCGCTCCGACATGCCCCCCATCTCGGCCAGGCTGCGGCGGATCCCCTCGAGATCGGCATCATATGAGCGGACGATGTGATCAGTCATCGCGGCGTATCCTTTGTCGGCAAAGCAGTTGGAAGGCTGGGCGCCGGTTCAGCCGAAGCKGCCGGTGACGTAGTCCTGCGTCTGCTTCTTGTGCGGGTTCATGAAGATGGTGTTGGTGGCGTCGAATTCGATCACCTCACCGAGATACATGAAGGCGGTGTACTGCGAGATACGCGCCGCCTGCTGCATGTTGTGGGTGACGATGACGATGGTGAAGTCGGTCTTGAGCTGCTCGAGCAGGTCCTCGATCTTGCCGGTCGAGATCGGATCGAGCGCCGAGGTCGGCTCGTCGAACAGGATGACTTCCGGCTTCTGGGCAATGGTCCGCGCAATGCAGAGGCGCTGCTGCTGGCCGCCGGACAGGCCCATGCCGGAGGTCTTCAGCTTGTCCTTGACCTCGTCCCAGAGCGCGGAACGGCGCAGCGCACCCTCGACGCGGTCATCGAGCTCGGATTTCGGCGGCTTCTCGTAGAGGCGGATGCCGAATGCGACATTGTCGTAGATCGACATCGGGAAGGGCGTCGGCTTCTGGAACACCATGCCGACGCGCGAGCGCAGCTCGTTCACATCGATATCGTTGCTGATGACGTTGCGGCCGTCGAGCAGGATCTCGCCGGTGGCGCGCTGCTCGGGATAAAGCGAGTAGATCCGGTTGAAAATGCGCAGCAGGGTCGACTTGCCGCAGCCCGACGGTCCGATCAGGGCCGTGACATGGCGGTCCCGGAAGTCGAGATTGATGTTCTTCAGCGCCTTGTGCTCGCCGTAGTAGAAATCGAGGTTCTTGACCGCGATCCGGACGGGGGCCTCGGCATCAAGCGCTTGCGGGCTCAGTTCCAGCGTCGAAAGCATCGACTTGTTCCTTCAGATCGAACGCGACGAGGGTTTAAGGCCGTTCATTTGCCGCCCCGCACGATACGGCGGGCGATAAGCGAGAGGCACAGGATCGAGACGGTGATGATCAGCGAACCGGCCCAGGCGAGCTGCTGCCAGTTCTCATAGGGGGCGGAGGCGAACTGGTAGATCGTCACCGGCAGGTTGGAGACGCCGCCGACGAGGCTGGGCGAGAACCAGAAATTGTTGTTCAGCGCAGTGAAGATCAGCGGCGCCGTCTCGCCGGCGATGCGCGCCAGGGCCAGCAGGATACCGGTGACCATGCCGGATTTCGCCGCCCGCCAGGTCACGCTGGTGATGACGACCGAAGGCGGGGCGCCGAGCGCAGCACCGGCTTCACGCAACGAGCTCGGCACGAGGCGCAGCATGTCCTCGGTGGTGCGTACGATCACCGGGATCGCGATGATGCCCAGCGCCACGCCGCCGGCCCAGCCGGAATAGCCGCGGAATGGCTCGACCAGGATGACGTAGACGAAGAGGCCGATCAGGATCGACGGCGCGGAGAGCAGGATGTCGTTGATGAAACGGATCAAGTCCGCGAGCTTGGAGCCCTTGCCGTATTCGGCAAGGTAGGTGCCGGCGAGCACGCCCACCGGCGTCGCCACGGCGATGCCGAGGAAGGTCAGCACGATCGAGCCGACAATGGCGTTGGCAAGGCCGCCCCCCTCGCTGCCGGGACCGGGCGTGACCTGGGTGAAGGTCGCGACGGAGAGCCCGCCGATCCCCTTCACGAGCAGCATGCCGAGAATCCAGAACAGCACGAAGATGGCGAGAAGGGTGAAGCTGGTGGCGATGATCTTCATCGCCCGATCCGCGGTGCGACGCGCGGGGCGGACGCGGCCCCAGACCTGATGAGGCGTCGTTGCGGGCGGGGTGACGGCGCTGTTCATGGCCAGGCTCCGCTCAGAAGGACTTGACGCGCGCGACAAGGATACGCGCGATCACGAGGACGGGCGTGGCGCCGATGCCATAGGCGCTCTCACGCAGCACGGACGGGATCTGCTCCAGCATGTCGCGGGTGATCGAGGCGATGAAGGGGATGATCATGAAGGCGAGGATGATGCCGGCCGTCAGGATGCCGAGCCCCGAGGGCGAGCGCGAATACAGCACGGTGCCGACCAGCGGAATGCCTTCGACGATGTTCGAGACCGGGATCTGCACATAGGCCGCGAAGAGCGGCACGAAAACGAAGAGACCCCACATGCCGTAAATGATCGAGGGCACGGCGGCGAGCAGCTCGATCGTCGTTGAGACCGGGCGCTTGAACCAGGGCGGCGCGAGCTGGGTGAGGTAGACGGCGATGCCGAGCGAGAGCGGCACGCCAAGGACCAGCGCGATCAGCGCGGTCGACAAGGTGCCGACGATGGCAGGCCAGGCGCCATACTGCTCGTTCTGGGTGTCCCAGACGCTGGATGTGATGAAACCAAGGCCGAATTCGCGGAAGGCGGGCCAGCCGCCGATGATCATCGAGGCGATGATGCCCGCGAGCAGCACCAGCACGAAGAGCGCGGCGGCCCGGCTGGCATTGCGGAAGACAATGTCGAAGGTGCCCTTTGGAGTGCGGCGAATGGCGGGCGCGCCGGGCGCGGCCATCTGGTCTGTCACGGCAGCCATCCGTGGTTACTCCGGTCGCATAAGAAGCACGAGGAAACGGGTCTCACAAAGTCGAACGCGAGGCGGGAACAACCCGCCTCGCGTCATAGCATGGATCAGAAGATCGGCTTGCCAGCCGGGTCGGTGGCGCCCTTCCAGGCGGCGCGGACCTGATCCTTGACGTTGGCCGGGAGCGGCACGTAGTCGAGATCGAGCGCGAGCTTGTCGCCATTCTTGAAGGCCCAGTCGACGAATTTCAGCGCGGACTGCACCTCTTCGGGCTTCTCCGGCTTGGCATGGACGAGCAGGAAGGTGGCGGAGGTGATCGGCCAGGCCTGGGCGCCCTTCTGGTTGTTCAACGAGATGCCGAAGCCGGCAGCCTCGTTCCAGTTCGCATTGGCGGCAGCGGCCTGGAAGGACTTGTCGTCCGGAGCCGGGAACTGGCCGTCGGCGTTCTCGACCAGCGCATGGGCCAGTTTGTTCTGCTTGGCATAGGCGTACTCGACATAGCCGATCGAGTTCGCGACCTGCTTGACGGAGGCCGAGACGCCCTCATTGCCCTTGCCGCCGATGCCGACCGGCCACTGCACGGCCGTGTTGGTGCCGATCTTCGACTTCCAGTCCGGCGAAACGCGCGAGAGATAGTCGGTGAAGACGAAGGTCGTRCCCGAGCCGTCCGAACGATAGACCGGGTTGATGTTGGCGTCAGGCAGGGTCAGGCCGGCATTGATGGCGACGATCTTGGGATCGTTCCACTTCTTGATGGTGCCCTGATAGATGTCGGCGATGATCGCGCCGGTGAGCTTCAGCTTGCCCGGCTCGACGCCGGCAATGTTGACGGCCGGAACGACGCCACCCATGACGGTCGGGAACTGGATCAGGCCGTCCTTGGTCAGGTCCTCGCCCTTGAGCGGGGCATCGGTCGCGCCGAACGCAACCGTCTTGGCCTTGATCTGCCGGATACCGCCGCCTGAGCCGATCGACTGATAGTTGAGACCGATATTGGTCTCCTTCTTATAAGCTTCAGCCCATTTCGAGTAGATCGGGAAGGGGAAGGTCGCGCCCGCGCCGGTAATGTCGGCGGCCTGGGCAACGCCGGCCAAGCCGATCGTCGCAGCCGCGAGAATGAGAATTTTGCGCATTAGAGGAGTCCTCGTCTGGGTCGCAGTCTTTAGCAGCCCCGCTAGAACACCTTCCATGTGACAGACAGATGACAGACCGTCACGTTCGCCGTCACATTGGTCAGGACGGGCTCCGCATCATCGCGCCGAGGCGCGGCAGGATCGCCTTGAAGAGGGCGCCCTTGCCGTACTCGCTCTCGATGGTGAGACGGCCGCGATGGCGTAACACGATGTGCTTGACGATGGCGAGACCAAGGCCCGTGCCACCGGCCTCGCGGCTCGCGGCCGTGTCGACACGATAGAAGCGTTCGGTGAGGCGGGGCAGATGCTCGGGCGGGATGCCTGGCCCGTCGTCACGAACGCTGACGCTGGCTTCGCTCGCGCCCTCGACCACATTGATTGCAACCACGCMGCCCTCACGGCCATATTTGATGGCGTTCTCGACGAGGTTCTCCATCAGCCGCAGCAACTCGTCGCGGTCCCCCGCGACTTGGACCGGCTGGGTCGGCGTCTCGAGCTTCAACGCCACCTTGCGCTCGCGTGCCATCAGGGTGAGCGAGTCGACGATCTCGCGCGAAATCGCGGAGAGATCGACAGGCGTGTCCGGCGCGAGATGGGCGCGCAGCTCGATGCGCGAGAGCGAAAGCAGATCGTCGACCAACCGCGCCATGCGCAGACCCTGTTCGCGCATGATGGCGAGAAAGCGGTCGCGCGCGCCGGTATCGTTGCGCGCCGGTCCCTGCAGGGTCTCGACGAAGCCGAGAAGGGAGGCGAGCGGCGTGCGCAGTTCGTGGCTGGCATTCGCCACGAAATCGACGCGCATGCGTTCCGTGACGCGCAGCTCACTCAGATCCTCGAAGGTCAGCACCACGGGATTACGCCAGACGCCGCCGGTCAAAGCTGCGATGTGGATGCGGAATGTGCGCTCGACCGGCACGCGCTCGACCAGCTCGATGACCCGGCGCCCTCCACGGCGCGAAACCTGCTCGATCGCGTCGATCAGGTCGGGGTCGCGCAGGACGAGCGTGAGCGACTGGCCGCGTTCGAGCGCCGGAATGAGCGCGCGCATCGCTGGGCTCAGTGCCTGCGCCACCCCTTGCGCATCGAGCAGCACCACGGCGGAACCCAGCGCCTCGATCAGCGCTGCAGTGGCCGGCGCGTGGGGATCGACGACATCGACCATGTGAACATGCCTATCAGGAGGAAGCTGGCGCCCTCATAGGGGCTGGCACGCGCTCTGCCAATCGCTCCGGGCGAGATGCCCCCCGCACTTGCGAGGCCCCCCACAGCGCGCGGCGACACTGGGCGAAATCCACGCCATCCAGGATCTCAGCAGGAACGAAGCGCGCTTGGGTGGTCACTATCGGCGACGCGCCGGGTGCCGCGGAGGCCGAGGCTGTCTCGACCATGATCGGAATTGCGACCGGCCGCTCTCGCTCAGATAAAGAATGTATTTTCAGCCAATTATCATCGTTTTATTGAGACAACATCGGACTTGGAAAGGCTACGGATAATGACGCTCAATCGATGGAACGATGACCATCGGCATGGCCAGCCATCTTTTGGCCTTCTACGGACACTATTCGGACATGGAACTGCTCAGCCAGACCAAGAATTTGGTGGCTTGAGCCTTCCATTCTCCCTAGTCTTGTTGAGTCTTTTATGCGTCATTTTATCTTGGCTGCATGCGTTGCAGTATGCCTCCCTGCGACCGCTCAAGCCAATGTCCCCGCCGGCAAGGTTTCCTTCCAACCGCAAGTGAAGGGGTTGGGCTGCCTCAAACCGGAAACCCTGGCGATGATCAGCGAGTTGGTCGCCAAGATCGGCCCGATCAAGATCACCTCGACCTGCGGCGGTCGCCATGCCCGGAACTCGCACCATTATAGCGGAAAGGCGATCGACTTCAGGCCACTAGCCGCCTCTACACGCAGCGCGGTCGCTGCCGCCAAGGCCCTCGCGAGCACCGGCGGCGTCGGTTCCTATTCGAACGGCATCGTCCATGCGGATGTCGGCGCGCGCGAGGCCTCCTGGTATGGGCACAAGCGCAGCAGCCGCCAGGTCGCCTACGCAGCGCGCAGCAGCCGCTAAAGCGTCGATCCGAAAAGTGGATTGCGGCTTACGAGAAAGACGCGGCAATCACAGCAGTCGGATCATCTGACCGGATACGAGATCAGGTCAGATGATCTGAAGGGGCGGCACCCTAGATATCGTGGCGCTTGATGCGGCGGATCATTTCGTGGAGCGCCAGCATCACCAGCGCCAGGATGAAGGGCAGCAGGTAGTAKATGATGCGGAAGAGCAGCAGGGCTCCAAGCACATGGCCATAGGGCAGTCGGTTGAGGGCGACGAGCATCGTCGCCTCAAAGACTCCCAGCCCGCCGGGCGTATGGGCGGCGATGCCGATCAGGCAGGCGAAGACATAGGCCGCCAGGAAAGCCGGATATTCCAGCCCATAGCCGCCGGGCAGCAGTACGAAGAGCACGGCGGCGGCGGCGCAGACCTCGCAGGCGCCAAGTGTCATCTGGCCTAGCGTGATGCCGAGCCCCGGCAGCGGCAGATTCCAGCCGCGGACCCGGAWAGTGCGTTCGTCGGTCGCGACCCAGACGAGATAGCCGAGGATGGCGAGCCCCGTGGCGCCACCGACGACCTGCACGACCCAGGGCGAGGTGCGCGCGAGCATCGCGACAGAATCGGTGGCATAGAACAGGCAGGCGCTGAGGATCGCGCCGAGGCCGAGCCAGAAGGTCAGGCCGGCGATAATCGTCAGGCGAGCGACCTCGGAGGCGCGCACCCCCTTGGCCGAGTAGATCCAGTAACGAACGGTGCCGCCCGTCACGATCGGGAATCCGAGCGTGAAGGACACGGAATAGCTGGTGAAGGAGGCGAGTGCGGTCGTTCGGTAGGGGATCGACATCCCCAGCCTTCTCAGCGCCAGCGCATCATAGCCGGTCAGCAGCAGATAGCTCAGCGCGGTGAAGCCGAGCGCCAGCCCGATCTGGCGGCGGCTGGCATCGGCGAAGGCACCGGCTACCTGGCCCGGCTCCATCTCGCGGATGATCAGCCAGAGGACGGCCAGCGAAGCGACGAAAATGACCGTGCTGGCAAGTGGGCCGAGCCAGCGCCAGCGACTGCGTTTGCGCAGCGGCATTCCGGGCTCGTGCGGGCCGTACGACATGCTCTCTCGTGGTCAATTGCGCGAGGTGGGAATGTGCTCGCGTCGATTGCGGACGGGAGGCACCGCAGCGCCCCGGCCCCGACAGATAGCGCCTCGGCCGCGATCCACAAGACGGGACGACGCGGCGAATGCGCACCATGAGGCTGACGCAGGTCGTGTCGGGCCGGCATTGCGACGGCCCGACGACAACTGTCCGCTTCAGCCCAAGCTTTTGGCCAACCTCAGGTTTCTCCGGCTTGAGCCGCAGCGAAGAATGCCTCCGGCCCCTCGATCTCGACCAATTTGCGATTCTCGATCAGCCAGAAGCGATTGCCGACCGCCCTGACGAAGCTGCGGTCATGCGAAACCAGCAAGCAGCTCGCCTCATGCGCCATGAGTTCGCCCTCCAGCGCCTCCTGCCCTTCGATGTCGAGATGGTTCGTCGGTTCGTCGAGCAGGTAGAAATTCGGATTGGCCAAGCGCAAGACCAACATGGCGAGCCGCGACTTCTGCCCGCCCGAGAGCGCGCCGATCCGGCTGCTCTGCATGTCGATCGACACTCCCGCCCCCGCCAGCAGGCTGCGCGCCGGCTGGTCGCCGACATCGAAGCGCCGGGTGATCACGCCATGCGGCGTATCGCTATCGGCGAGTTCGGAAAGACTCTGACTGCTATAGCCAAGGGCAAGCGACGGCGTGACCTTGATGCGCGCAGCGTCGGTTTCCGCGATCGCGTCCCTGATCAGGCCAATCAGTCGCGACTTGCCGGTCCCGTTGCGGCCCAGCAGCACGATCCGGTCACCCTGGGTGATCGAGCGCTTGCCGGTCTTGAACAGCAGCGCCGCATCCGGCGTCTCGACGGAAAGATCGTCGAGGGTCATCAGGACCTTGGCATGCGTGCCGCGATTGGCCAGCCTGATCGCGCCCGATGAGCGTTCCTGATAGCCAGGCCTCGCCGCCTCTTCCAGGCGCTCGGCCCTTTGCCTGAGCTGCTTGGTCTTGATCACGAGCAGGTCGCTGCCGGAATTGATCCCGATATTGTTCAGCTTCGCCGCCTGCCGGCGCAACTGCTGCGCCGCCTTCATCTCGCGCTGGTAGCGGCGCTCCTCCGAGGCGTCGACCTCATCCAGCGCGGCGCGCGCCCGCGTATAGGGCAGCGCGAAGACCGGTGAGCTCTCCAGCCTGAGGAACAGCGTGCGATTGGTCACCGCGTCGAGGAAGGCGCGATCATGACTGGAGATCACCACGGGCACGTCGCGCGGCAGACCGTTCAGCCATTCCTCGAGTTGGCTGATCCGGGCGAGGTCGAGATGGTTGGTCGGCTCGTCGAGCAGCAGCATGTCGGGATCGGTCACCCAGACGCTGGCCAGCATGGCGAAGCGTTGCCAGCCGCCGCTCAGCTGCGAAAGGGGGCGCCGGCGAAGCGCCTCGGGAATTTCGAGCGCCTCCAGCGCAACGTCGACGCGCCAGGATTCCGTCTCGGCCTGCTCCATCGGCAGCGCGCGACGGACGAGGTCATAGAGGGGCAATGCCAGCAGCGCGGCGGGAATTTCCTGCTCGAGATAGCCGACGCGAAGTCCGCGCGACCGCGTGATCTCGCCTGTCGTGGGCTCATGGGAACCAGCAAGGCAGCGCAGCAGGGTGGATTTACCCCGGCCATTGGCTGCGACGAGGCCGAGGCGATCTCCCGCCCCGATCGCAAGATTGAGATTGGAAAAGAGCGGCGCACCGAGCGTGACGCCAAGTTTGCGGGCGTTGATCAAAGCCATAATCGTTCTCTGGACTGCGCGAGCCGTTGTCCGGCATCCAGGAAAGGCGCGTTCCACGGCCTTGAGGATGCGGATGCCGGATGCCTGTGCGGCGTCAGCTCGTTGGGTTGGGAGAGGCGCAGTTCACCGGAGCCATGAGGCTCGACGCTGCGCCGCCACGAAGGGCAGACCGGAAGAGAACCGTTGAGCGATCGTCTTTGGGTCAGCCCTGCAAGACAGCTTGCAGGGCCTGAACGGGGCCACGCTGACGATGGTGACGAAAGAACGTAATCACGCAGCCCCCCTTTCTCGAGTGAACGATGGCAACAGCCCTAGCGCCGTTCCAAATCGTTCGCAACTGCGGCTTGCCTCAGGCAGTCTTGCGGAAAACGCGCAGCGTCTTGAACAGGCCGACCTCCTCGACCGGGCGCGACTTCGCCCAATCCGCAATGATCGGCTCGGCCGAGGCATAGGCGAAGGAGCCGGTATAGAACAGGATATAGCCGCCGGCGTCAGTCTGGTCGGTGAAGAGCTGCATCACCTCGAGATCGGTAAGCGCGCCATAGGCATCGTTCTTCTCGCTGCGGAACTCGCAGGAATGGAACAGGGTGACGATATCGAAGCGCGGCAGCAGCTTTGCGTTGCTGGTATAGATGTCGCCGAAATAGGCGGAATAGGTCTTGGTGATCGAGGGGTTCTCAGTCGCCAGCTTGACGAAGGCATCATATTCCTTGGGCGAGGCGGTGATGCCCAGCACCGTGCAGTCGAGCTCCGGCTCGGCGCAGCGGATGCCGATATAGTGATGCCCGCCGGTCCCGAAATGATAGATGCGCTTGCCGGTTAGGCTCTGCTCCTCGAGCCATTCGACGAAATGCACGTCACAAGGGCACTGCTCGACCCGCAGGCCCCAATAGACGTCCCAGATGTTCAGCATGCGATCAGCTCCGTTACAGGCAGGTCCGTCAGACCTGCGGCATGAGGCAAGGCGGGCTTGGTCGGGCCCGAGGCACAGGGTTTCGCGGCAAGGCGGACCGAAACGACCGTCATGTCAGGCCCCGCTCCACCACACTGGCCCTCAGGGCGGGCGTGCCATCCGGATTGGCCATCCGCGCCACGCCGCCGGCCCGCTTCATCACGAGATGGTGGCTGGCGGCCTCCGCAAAGCCAGGGCTCTGGCCCATCAGCAGGATGATGGCGCCGGGCCGCACGGCTCGCAGCTCGGCGATGAGCTCGAGCGCAGTGTCGGTTTCGAGGGCGCTGGTGGATTCGTCGAGCAGGAGCACGTCAGGCGCTTCGAGTTCGGCGCGGGCGAGCGCCAGGCGCTGCCTGTCGCCCGTCGCCAGGAGCTTGTCCCAGTCGCGATGCTCGTCGAGGCTCGCGGCGAGCGCAGAGAGCCCGTAACGGCGCAAGGCATCGGCAAGCGCATCGCCCGGACGGGTCAACGCGGTATCGAGAATCGTGCGCAGGCTGCCTTCGCTCAGGTGCAGGCTGTGCGGCACGACGGTCACCCGCGCTCCCTCCGGCAGGGAAATCTCGCCTCTGCCCCAAGGCCAGAGACCGGCGAGCGCCTGGATCAGCGCCGATTTGCCGAGCCCGAGTTCGCCCGAAAGATGCAAGGTCGCGCCGGCCGGCAGGGAGAAGCTGAGATCGGCGGCCAGGTTGCGGCCATCGCGATCGGTCAAGGTGACATCCGCGAGACACAGCAGAGTGTCAGGGCTTTGCTTCACGGTCAGATGATCATCCGGCCGGCTCTGTTCGACACGGTCGAGCGCGTCGGCCAGTTCGTTGACGCGCCGCGCGGCGGCCAGCCACTCGGCGATGCGCATGAAATTGTCGAGCACCCAGTTGAAGGCGTTCTGCACGGCGACAAAGGCGGCAGCGACTTGAACGACCCCGCCGAGCGACATCTCGCCGGAGAGATATTTCGGCGCGGCCAGCAGCAACGGAACGACCGGAACGAGCGCGCCGCTGCCATTGGTGATCCAGGTCAGCCTGCCGCGCTGGCGGATCATGGCGAGCCAGCGCTGCGCCAGGCTGTCATAGGTGCGCGCAACGGCGCGACGCTCGCCTGCCTCGGCGCGAGCGAGCGCGATCGGCTCGCCATGATCGCGAATGCGCATCAGGGCGAAGCGCAACTTGGCTTCGCCCTCGTTTCGAGCCGCAACGAGGCGCGGCAGCCGGCGGCCGACAATGGTGATCAGAAGCGAAACCAGCACCGCATAGAGGATCGCCGCCAATACGAGATAGGCCGGAATGGTGATCGCCCCGGAGCCGGCCGGAATCGTCAGCGCGCCCCCGATCTCCCAGAGGATCTCGATGAACATCACGATGGTGATGAAAGCCGACAGCAGACCTATGGCAAAATCCACCAGCGGTTCGGTTGCCCAGCGCACATCGTCGGCGATGCGATATTCGGGATTGGCCGGCTCGTCATTCGACAGGCTCAGACGGAAGAAGCGTCGCTCTCCAACCCAGCCGTCAGCGAGCTTTGCCGTTACCCATTGCCGCCAGTGCACCTGGAGCGTCTCGCGCGTGACCAGGATGGCGACGCCGATACCGGCGACAATGAGCGCGAGCACCGGAAAGACCGCCATGGCGGTCAGCGCGCTCTCCGTGTCCTTTTTCTCCAGCGCATCGAAGAACCAGCCGTTCCAGCGATTGACGGTGACATTGACGAAGACGCTGAAGATGATCGATGCCGCCAGCGACAGCGTCCAGAACCAGGCCTTGCCACGGGTCGCTCCACGCCAGAAACCGCCGGTCAAGCCGGCAAAGCGCCAGGCGACCTGCCGATCGGAGGGCAGGCTTTCGGCAATGCCAGGCGCTTCGACTGACTTCAGCAAGAACGATGATCCCCCCGGATCGGAACAACACACGTCCGCGCCCGGGTTTTCCCGGTTGCCGCACACGCCTGCCAGCATGGCGCCTATCCTGCGCTCGATGAACCAAGGCTGAATGATTCTGACCTTGCGGCACCAATGCCACCCCGCAGTTTCGAACTGTTCTATTTATTCAATGAAAACAATAAATTGCACTACAACCCCCTCGCGCGTACTGGATTTCGCCATGTAAGAATCGGTCACGGCGAGGCATCGAGATGGGCGAGATTTCTGCAGGGGACGTGGTTGCGGCAATCGGCAGGAGCGACGAACTCATCATCCAGGAAACGCTGCGGACCAAGGCGACCACCCTCGAACTGCGTCGGGCGCTCGCCTTCGCAAAGGGCCCCGCCAATGCAAGCCCGGCCGCCTATCAGGCGTTGCCGGCGCGGATGCAGCGTCTCGTCGACCTGCTGACTGCTGCGCTCGAGGCATCGGCGCAGCCGCTCGGTCCCGCCCAAGGTGAGAAACCCAACCATCGGCGAGAGGACGCGCACCGTGCCGCTTGAACTGATCCATGACGAGAACACCGAGGCCGCCCGCGCCGCGCTGCGGCAGGTGGTTATGACGGCATTCTGCAACGCCTTGCACGATTCCCAGCTCGCCCCGATGACCGTGATGCGGCTCGCCGCCGAGGCAATCGGCTCGATCTATCGCGAGGTCTCCGATGCCCATCGCCATGAGGACGCTTGTCCATGCGGCTGGCGGCCGAGCCCGGAGCAGGATATCGACGCCCTGCAGGTGGCCCTAGCGCGTCTGGCAAGACCGGCGCCGATCGCCGATCTGAGGCTGGTCGAGGTTGCCGGCCGGGCTTAAATCATCGGTGATCTGAGTCTTCGGGTTTGCATCGGCTTTCCCGAAGGCCGCAATCCACTTTTCGGACCGACTGCAGCGCTGGCCCGCATCCTGACGATCGCCGCCCGCGTGCCCGATCATGGCGTGCTCGAACCCTGGCGCTTCATCGTGCTTGCGGGAGAAGCGCGCAAACGGGCAAGCGAGCGCGTCTCGCGCCTCTATGCCACCGAGAACGCGGCGATGGATGCCGAGAAGCGTGAGAAATTCACCGGGATCATCGGCCGCTCGTTGACCTATGCGCCCCTGATCGTCCTGGTCGTCAGCAAGAGCGACCCCGAGGCGCGTGTCCCGGTCTGGGAGCAGGATCTCTCCGCCGGGGCGGTCTGCATGAACCTGCTCACCGCAGCCCACGCGCTTGGCTTCGGCGCGAACTGGCTCACCGGCTGGGCCGCCTACAGCCCCGGCGTGCACGCCCTGTTCGGGCTTTCGAGCGGCGAGAAGCTCGCGGGCCTCGTCCATATCGGCACGATGAAGGWAGCGCCGACCGAGCGCCGGCGCCCCGATATCGAGGCGATCACCACCGTGTGGACGGGGACGGACTGATCCGGCGCCGAGGGGCCTGGGTCAGACCAGGGCCGGGCTGCCAGCTGCGCCGATCGTCTGACCGAGATAGCTGCGCTCGAAAGTCTCCATCACCGTCGCCACCATCTTGCGGGCGACATGGAGCTGGTCCTCCTCGAAAGCGATGGCACGCGGCGAGTTCAGGACGATCTCGTAGCTCGGGAAGTAATCGACGAAATCGAAGCGCCGGTAGAGCTCCTCGGCGACGGCGCGCAGCACCGATTTCGAGGCGCTGTTGGCCACGATGACGTCGGCATCCTTGAACGTCGCGCCTAGCGGCACGGGCGAAACGGTAACGATGAAACGCATCTCCGGATGGGATGGATATTCATGGCGAGCCCGGTTTCGGAGTCGAGCCAGGTCTCGGTCAGCCCCAGCGTAAAGAAGCAGATCCGCGCGTCCCTGATTCGCGAGGTCGCGGCCGTCAGGCGCTTGCGGTTGGCAAGCGCGGTCTGCTGGTCGAGCAATCTCAGGCCGCTGGCGTGCGGATCGAACCACTGGTCGGGGGCGAGCTCGATCAGCCCTTCATGCGGATAGGATTCGTCGAGCAGGACGCGCTTGAGCTCATGCGTCATGGACCGCACCGAGTACTTGTTGAGCGCGCCGCGACTCAGACTTCCGCGCGCCGCACCACCGCCGCGGCCCGTCGCCTCGTTCCAGCTCTCGAAATGCTCAGCCGGAACGCCGTGGCCTTCGAGCAGGAGCGACAGCCCACGCATCATCAGGATGTTCTCGACCTCGCGCGCGAAGCAGGAGCCCATCGTAAAAATCGGCCAGGCCGGATCGATCTGGAACTTCGGCTTATGCTCGACCGAGAGATAGTTGCCGGTCGTCAGTCGCTCCTTGGCCATGCGCTCGGGCTTGCCCGAGATCCAGCCGCGCACCGGATTGCCGCGCATGATCGTGAGCGCGGTGCCCGCGTCGTATTCGATCTTCATGGTCTGCTCCTGCCGCTCCTGGCCGTCGACACCATGCCGCCGGCCTCTTTCAGGGTGTTCGGTTCAGGCGCCCCCACAGCTTACGCGCTGCGGGGAAGCTCGCCCTCCCCCTTCAACAATCAGGGTTCAGGACAACGGGTCAGCCTCACATCCGGTGGGGAACGCCGTTCCTGTCGAGGAAGTCACGCATGCGGTCGTAGGAGGCGGCATAGCTCTTCGCGAGCGTGTTGAGCTGCGCTTCCTGATAGACGGCTCGCCACCCGCCTTCGGCGAGGGCGGACTCCGGCACGACAGGGATCTTCAGGGTCTCGGCCAGTTCCTGGCTGCGCGTGTCATAGGCGACGAGAACGCCCGGCACGCCCTGCGCCACCGCCGGCAGCACGCCGTGGACGCGGTAGCCGACCGCAAGATCGAGCCCCTGCGCAAACGCGTCATAGCGCTCGACATCGAAGAAGGTGAAAAGCTGTTTCTCGTAGATCCGGCGCATCGCCGCATCATCGGCGCCGCTCCACCAGCCGGTGTGAACGAACTCGGCCACCGCCTTCTCCATCGCCTTCTCGTCGCGCAGGAAGAAGGCTTTCTCCTCCTGCTCGCCATGCGAGGACATCACCATCTCGCTCTGGCGATCGACCTTGAGAAGCGCGGCCTTCTGGTTGCGCAGATAGGCCTCCGGGTCGGCGGTATAGCTCTTGTCCGCCTCGCGCCTGAGGCTGAAGGCGACCTTGCGGATCTCGCGCTGGTCCGGAACCCGGATGGCGAGATCGCGCTTGCGGGTCCGAAAGATCGAGGGGCAACCGACCACCTCGACATTGCGAATGCCGTTATGGCGCAGCGTCTCGGCGCTGAAGGCGCCGCGCACGCCAATGGCGGCGCAGCGGTCGGAAACGATCTGCCAGAACCGCTTCGAGGCGTCCGGCAGTTCAATGGCGCGGTTCTGGCTCGCCTGCGCGCCGACGCCGATGGCGTAGACCGGCAGCTTGACCTTCTCCAGCACCTCGACGGCACGGAACCACTCCATTTTTTCATGGATGAAATTCGAGCCGCGGACGAAGACGTAGTCGAACTCGCTGGCATAGCGCTCGATATCGGCCTCTGTCGGATTCATGATCTTCATCGGCTCGAGATGCGCATAGCGCAGCAGCTTGAGCGTCGAGTCGAAGACGATCATGTCGCCGATGTTGAAATAGTCGGAGAGCAGCTTCTCCATCGGCGCCCGGTACCAGCGCACCTTGTCGTGCTCGTAGACCTCTCCGGCCGGGTAGATCACCAGTGCGCGCAGCCTTTTCTCGGTCGCGATCGGGGCGAGGCCCGAGCCGGGCGCGATCTTGCCGCTCTCGGCATCGAGCACCGCGATCTCGCGCGGCCGACCGTCCGCGAGCCTGGGCAGCGGGATGGTGAGCTCGGCGACGACGGCATCGCCGGTTATCACCGCGCCCGGCTGGATCGTCGCATAATCCTGGCCGTCGAGCCGCAGGCGCAGCGCCGGCCAGGCCCCATCGGGGCGCCTCGCGACGGAGACGACGATCTCGTTCGTTGTGGCACGCAGAATTTTCAAGGCTGGTCCTTCACGATGTGAATCTTGACGCGGACGAGGTCGCGCTCGGGACCGAGCTTGCAGTCCTTCACCCGCATCCGGGTCATGAACAGGAACGCCTCGTCCCCGGTCGTTTCGAAATTGCGCGAGGTGGAGTCGGGGTCGGCAACCGCGCCATAGGCGTAGCGGGTCGTGTCAGCGCAGTTCTTGCTCCACATCGTCGGATGCACGACGAGCGTCTGCAGCGGCGACCAGCGCAGCAGATCCGCGGACCAGCTATAGGCGACGCGGCCGCCCGCGATCCCCTGGCTGGGGTCGGGACCGAGATGGAGCACCGCCAGATAAAGTCCGCTCGGCTCGTGCTTCGTGACGGAGCCGACCGTGGTCGGCAGTCCCTTGAGCGGCTGGCAGGGCTTCGCCTGCGACAGGTCCTCGCGATAGGGATCGACCGCGCGCACCGTGTAGTCGGTGCCGTCAAAGGCCCGCCACGAGGCGGCATCCTTGATGTCGGTGCTGCGGAACAGGCAGACGCCACCCTTCTGGCCCTCGCCGCCGGTGGTCGCGATCAGCGCATACCAGGCGCCGTCCCGCTCGATGATGTTGGACGGGTTGAAGAAACCGCGATGGCGCCCCTGGCCGACATCCTGGCGGAACGCCGGCGCGGCGACGAGCTGGCGCGGCTCTGCGCTGAAATGGCGCCCGCCATCAGTCGAATGCGCTGCCGTTACGACATTGTACCAGCAGCTCATCCTGTCCTTGAAGCGGCAGGCATTGCCGTAGCGGTCGGCATGGTATTCCGCATGCATCAGCCCGAAGACGTCGCGACCGTCGCTGGTCCATGTCGCGGTCAGCCAGTTCTTGTCGCTGAACTCGCTCGGGTCCGGACTGCTCTTGGCCTCGAAGGAGACCGAACAGGAAATCCCGATCCGGTCGAGGCTGGGGCCGGCCATGGCGCGGTTGCGGTAATTGCTGGCGAAGGCGACCACCGCGCCGTTCTGATTGCGGAAGGCCCGCAATGGCGCGTCTGGAATATGCCATTCCTCGCAGCGCTGGCGCGACCAGGCGTAGACGGTCTCCTCCGTGGCGCCGGGAACGATCTCGACGCGATAGCCGGGAGCCTGCGCAAATGACAGGTGCGGAACGGCGAGCAGCGGCAAGGCCGCCAGCGTGGCCGCAAGGATGGTGCGTTCCACCATCAGGCCACCTTTCGTTCGGCCTCGGGAATGGCGGGGGCGACCGCCGCCCTGACCGCCGGGGCGCGCATCTTGGTGTCGACCTTGTTCTCGACCAGGAAGTCGCGCATCGCGGCGTAGACCTGGGCATAGGTCGTGTTGAAGCGGTCGAACCGCGCCTGATCCCAATGCTCCTCCAGCCTGAAATCCTGGCCGGAGAAAACGTCGAAGCTCGGGATCTGGAAGGTCTCGGCGAACTCGACCGTGCGGCTGTCATAGGTGAAGTAGATCGAGGGCGTGCCGTTGGCGAGCGCCATCAGGTTGCCGTGCAGCCGGTAACCCAGCACGAGGTCGAGGCTGCGTACGAGATTCTCGTAATCGGCAACCACGTCCGAATAGAACATCCGGCCGCGATAGAGCGCCTCCATCGCCTCATCGAGGTACCAGGAGGTGGCCCACTCGTTTCCGCGCAGCGCCGCCATCGCCTCCTCCTTCTGCTCCGGCGTTCCCAGCGCGAGTTTCTTCTCCTCGATCTCGCCCTGCGCCATCAGCGTCGCCTCGAACCGGCCCGCCAGCGACTTCACGAGGTCGCGGTGGAAGGTGAGGTAGCGCTTGATGTCCTGCGCATAGGTCGGCGAGACCTCGCGCCGCAGCGTGATGCCGACCTTCTTCACGCTGTCGAGCGCAGGCAACTTGATCGCGAGATCCGGCCTGTTGGCGCGGAACGCCGTGGGGCAACCGATGATCCGGACATTCTTGATGCCGATCTCGTTGAGAATCTCGGCCGAATAGGTGCCGCGCACGCCGAGCGAGGCGGTCGAATCCGCCATCAGCCTGAGCACGGTCTTGGTGTCCTCGCTGAGCTCCAGCTTGCCGCTGACCGGCGCCTGCGCGCCAATACCGAAGGCGATGACTGGTATCTTTAGCCGGCGCAGCACATCGGCCGTCTGGTTCCATTCCATCTCGGCATGGACATAGTTCGAACCGCGCAGGAAGACGTAGTCGTATTCCGCGTTCATCCGGTCGATCAGCGCCATGTCCGGATTGGCGATCGGCAGGACGTCGAGCTTCTCGAAATTCAGCAGCTTCAACGAGGAGTCGAAGACGAAGGCGTCGCCGATATTATGGTAGTGGTTGATGTGGCTCGCGAGATCCGCGTGCTGGTACCAGCGCACATTGTCATGGTCGTAGACCTCTCCCGATGGGATCATGACGAGGATGCGGGCCATGGTTCTGTCTCCCCTGGTTTTCGTGTCGGCTTCTTCTGGCATCAGGCGATCATCGGCGTGGCCGCGCGGCTGGCCGGAACCGGCATGCCGCGCTGCTCGATCAGGCGCTGGTAGAGCGCGATATGCTGGGCGGCGCAGTCGATATGGGTGAGCGGACGGGTGATCCCGGCGCGCAGGCGCGACCAGAGATCGGGCTCGCTCAGGGCGCGCGTCATGCAGTCGACCAGATCCTCCGAGCTGCCCGAGCGGAAATGCAGGCCGTTGACCTCGTCGACGATCTTCTCGGCCATGCCACCGATATTGCTCGAAAGGATCGKGCGGCCGTGGAAATAGGCCTCCTGGATCACGATCGGCGAGTTCTCCCACCAGACCGAGGGCATCACCACCCAGTCGACCGAGCGCATCAGGTTCGGCATCTCGTGGTTCTGGAAGGCACCGCAGAAACGCACCCGCCGGCCGGCATTCTCGACGAGTTCGGCGAACTTCTTCTTGTAGGCCTCGGGCTGGCGCTCGAGATTGCCGCCATAGACGAGCAGGATGGAATCCTCACCCCAGACGGCTTCCGGGATGCGGGTGACCGCATCGATCAGCACATCCGCCCCCTTGTAGGGCGTGAGCTGGCCGAAATAGGCGAAGCGCGAACGCCGTGCCGTCTTGTCCGGCAAGGGCCGGGGCGGTGCGACCTCGGCAACGTCGATGCCGTTCTCGATCACCGAGAAGCGATCGGCCGAGAGGCCCCAATCCTGGTAGCGCTCGGCCAGGAAGCGGCTCGGCGAGATGAAATGATCGGCGAGATTGAGCATGCCCCGGATGAAGGTCTCGCGCGCCAGGAAGCGGCCGGGCGCGATATCCGGGAAGCAGGCATTGCAATCGGTCGGCGAGGCCCGGTAGCAGAGCTTGAAAGCGCCGGTCTTCACCATCTGGCCGTGATGATGGCAGATGCTGAGATATTCGTGGAAGGTCACCACGATGAGAGCGTCAGGCAGCGTGTCCCGCACCGCGAACAGGCATTCGAGCCCGAGCCCGATGAAATGGTGGAAATGCACCACATCCGGCTTCAGGTCGCGCAGCACGCGGACGAAATCGCGCTCGATCTCCTCGGTGTTCCGGTTCGAGAGCAGGAAGTGATCGTATTCCTCGGCGTAGTAGAGTAGCTCGCCGCCGCGCTGGCGCAGGCTCATCAGTGCCGTACCGGCGTGACGCGGCGTCGGCGAGCCGACACGGGCAAGGTAATGCGCGTCGAGGCCTTCGCTTGCCTGCAGGCCCTTGTGCAGATTGTAGGAGGCGATTTCGGCGCCGCCGAGAGACAGGGTCGGGTGTCCATGGGACACGACGAGTACGCGCATCATCATCCTCGCATGTTCGAAACGGCCAGCGCCCAGCGACGGTCGAAGCTGGAGCGGTCGGCGAGCTGGGCAAGCGAGACCAGATGCGGCCGCGCCATCTCGCCATCATCGACGACGTAAACCTCGACCTCCGGCACCCAGAGCGAGGGGAAGCCGTTCATCCTGAGCTTCAGGCAGAGATCGAGGCCCTTTTCGGCCGTCGTGAAGTAGTTGCGGGCGAAACCCCCGGCTTCGATGAAGGCAGCGCGCGACATCACGCAGCATTCGGTGGCGCCGGCCGCGACTTCCATCGGACCGAGATTGCCGATCGCCTCCAGGGGATAGCCGACGAAGCGATTGAAGACACGCCGGCTCGGCCCCTCCCCTTCCATCCAGGCGCCGGCCCAGCGGATCGAGTTGTCTTCGAAAAGCAGCGTGGGGCTCGCGACGCATTGTCCGCCACGCGCCTTGAAGGCGCGCTCGAGCCGGCCAAGCCAACCGGGCATGCGGATCTGCGCGGCCCCCGAAAGTAACGCGATGGTCTGGAAGCGGCAGGCGCGCGCGCCGGCCTCCATCGCGTCGCAGGCGTCCTCGACCCCATCGACGAGCGCAAGCCGCACGGCGAGGCCGTAGAAGCGAGCAAGCCGGCGTGCCTCGGCACCGACCCGGTCAAAGCTCTCGCCGGGGACCGCGAGCACGATCGGCACCGGGCGTATCTCGGGGTCGATCGCGAGCAGGGCGAAGAGCGAGGAGAGCTCGCGCTGGCGATGGTCGAGGCCGATCACCAGCCCCAGATTCGCATCAGCCTTGAAGGCGCCGATATCGATGGTCTCGATCACGCGCGGCGGGGCGATCTCGGCGGCCTGCAAGGCGGGAGCGATCTGGCGTTCGACCACGGAGGCTGCGGTCGAGGATTTCGGATCAAGCAGCGCGAAGACGCGTTCGAGCGTGCGCCGCGGCTGGCCGCGCCCGGCCTCCAGGGGCAGGAAGGCAGGGCCTGACCCCTCGATCTCGAACTCGAGATAGAGCGGCTGGCCGGGCTCCGGCGTGAGCTTCGGTGCGAAGACGATGAAGCCGTGGCTGTTGCGGCGGCCGCCGAGCATATGGGCAAAGCGCGGATCGCCTGCAAAGGCATCTGCGACGTCCGGACGCGACACGCGTGTCCAGACGCGGTCGAGCACGCAGGACTGGCTTCCGGAGCGCAGCGTCACCGCGCTGACATGACGGTCCGGATCGAACAGCCAGCCGATGATCAGGGTGCCGGTGCCCTCCACGATGGTCGCGTCGTCGATGCCGGCCCGCACCGGCGCCTCCAGCAATGCGACCGTGTCGCGGCCGTCGAAGCGCTGCGAGGCACGCCGGAGCTTGTCCGACGTCGCCTGCGGCGCGCTGCCGCGCTGCAGCCCGTCGCGCAAATGGCCGGGAACCGTGATCGGTTCGAGCAGGACATGGCGCTCATAGACATCGAGTGCGCGCCAGCCATCCGTGGCGCGGAAGAACAACCGCTCGATCTCGCTGGGATGCCGGATCTGGCATTCTTCGAGCAGGCCGAAGAAGCCTCGCGCGCCATCGGCAAGATCGTCGCGCTCGAAGGTTCCTGCCTCCAGAACGGCGAAGGACAGCCCGCCATGGGCGATCAGCAGCTTGGTCCGGCCTGCCGAGAAATCGGAGGTCCAGCCCTGAATGAAAACGCCGTCGTCGATCGGCCCCATGACCTCGACGAAGCCGCCGGGCTTGGCGATCGACTGGAGCAGCATCGAGGCTGCACGCAGGCGGCGCGGATTGGGTTTTCCGGCGAGCAGGATCTCCAGGAGCCCGTCGACAACCATCGGGAAAGCCTGCCCGGAATCCTCGGCAAGACCGGCAAGGAAGGATTGCAGCGGCAGCGGCTTCGATGCCAGCACGAGGCGCAGCGGCCGGCCGGGGCGACCGAGCAGCAGGGCGCCGGAACCGGAGCGGTCGGTCGCGGGCGCGGGTGCGAGGCAAAGGAAGCCGATGGCTGCCGAGGATTCGGCCTGCGGCCGGCGCCAGGTCAGCGCCATGGTCTCGGCCTTGTTGCGCGGATTGCCGTCGACGGCGACAGGTACCTTGCCCGGCATCGCGTCGCAGGTGCTCATGATCAGGATGGCGTTCTCGCCGAGCGGCGTCCAGGCGACGGTCGGCGCCGGGCTGATCCGGGTCTGATCGGGGACGATCACTTCACTCATCGCATCACCGGTCCAGCAGGATCAGGGTCAGGGTCACGAACGACATCAACGCAGCGAGCCCAGAGAGCGAGCCGAGCAGGATGGTCGCCTGCCGCATCGGGCGCTGCGCCTCCTTGCGGATCGTGACCAGGCGCTCGTCGAAGCTGCGCAGCGTCGCATCGAAACGGAGCTGGAAGACATCGAGCTCGGCCAGGCGCTGGGAAATATGGTCGGCGCGCGCGGCCTCCGCGGCCTCGTCGCGCTGTAC
>NZ_JBFTZN010000025.1:0-44930 GCF_056406775.1 Allobosea sp. P1_A7 | reverse complement strand
CTACCTGCTCAATCCGTTCTTCCGGATCCTCGCCAGCACCGGCGCGAAGGACGTGATGACCGCGGCCGCGCTGCTGATCGTGCTCGGTGCCGCGATGCTGATGGAGCGGGTCGGCCTCTCCATGGCCATGGGCGCCTTCCTCGCCGGAGTGCTGCTGGCGGACTCGCATTTCCGGCACGAGCTCGAAGCCGATATCGAGCCGTTCCGCGGCGTGCTGCTCGGCCTGTTCTTCATGGCGGTCGGCATGTCGCTCGACCTCCAGCTCGTTTTCGAAAACGCCCTGCTGCTGGCGCTTGCAGCGCCATTGCTGGTCGCCTTCAAGATCGTCGTCGCGGCAACGATCCTGCGCGTCTCCTGCTCGTCGAGAACCGAAGCCATACGGGCTGGTGCCCTGCTCTCGCCGGCCGGCGAATTCGCCTTCGTTCTCCTGCCGCTCGGTGCTGCGCTCGGGCTACTCAACAGCCAGCAGGCGGCCCTGGCGACATCTCTCGCCGCACTCTCGATGCTGATCGGACCGGTTGCCGCCAAGCTGATCGACCTCTGGCTGACCCGGAGCGCCGCCCCGGCGGAAACCATGGAAGAGGATTTCGAAGGTGCCGGCGGCTCCGTTATGGTCATCGGGTTCGGCCGGTTCGGGCAGGTGGTGACCCAGGCGCTGCTGCTGCAGCACATCCCGGTGACGATCATCGACTCCAATGTCGAGCGCATCCGTTCGGCGTCCAAGTTCGGCTTCCGCATCTATTACGGCGACGGCACGAGACTGGACGTGCTGCGCGCGGCGGGCGCCGGGAAAGCCAAGATCATCTGCATCTGCATCGACAATCGCGAAGCGGCCTTGCGGATCGTCGAGATGGCGAGGGCCGAATTTCCCTCCGCACGGCTGCATGTGCGGGCCTATGACCGTGTCCATGCGATCGAGCTGATGAAGGCCGATGTCGACTTCCAGATGCGCGAAACCTTCGAGTCGGCCCTCGGCTTCGGGCGGGTGACGCTCGAAAGCCTCGGCCTCAGCTATGACGAGGCCAGTCTGGTCATCGACAGCGTCCGTGACCGCGACGCCCAGCGCATGGAGATCCAGTATCACGAGGGCATCGCCGCCGGCATCCAGAAGGTGCCGCGCGTCTCGCCGGAACCGCTGGTTCAGCCGAAGGCCAAGTCCAAGGCACTCACCGAGGAGACGCGCGAGGTCATCGAGGATGGCGGCGCTGAAGTCGCGGTCGGCGGCGTCGGAGAACCGGAATTGTGAACGCACCCGTCAACCCCAACCAGGCCGTCTTCGTCAGCGGCTCGACCTTTCGCCATGTCGCGGTGATGACCGCGACCGGAGCGGTCGGGCTGATGGCGATCTTCGTCGTCGACCTGCTCTCGCTGCTCTACGTCTCCTGGCTCGGCCGGCCGGCGGCGACTGCTGGCGTCGGCTTCGCGACGATCGTGCTGTTCCTGACGGTCTCGATCAATATCGGCTTCATGATCGCGGTCTCCGCGCTGACCTCCCGCACGCTTGGATCCGGAGACCGCAAGGGCGCGCGCCGGATTGCGGGCTCCGCCATGACCTTGATGGCGCTTGCCGCAATCGCGCTCACGCTGCTAGCGTTGCCTTGCCTGYCCTGGCTCCTGAGGCATCTTGGGGCGCATGGCGAGGCCTATGACGTCGCCCTCTCATTCCTTTGGATCGCCCTGCCCTCCAATCTTCTGATGGCGCTGGGCATCGGATTTTCGGGCGTACTGCGCGCCATCGGAGATGCCCGGCGCGCCATGTTCGTGACGCTCGGGGGCGGGCTCGCAACTGCAGTGCTCGATCCGCTCTTCATCTTTGGCTTTGCACTCGGCACAGACGGCGCCGCCTGGGCGACCGTGCTGTCACGTGTCATTTTTGCCTTTGTCGGCTTCCGTGGCGCGGTGAAGATCCACGATATGGTCGGCATGCCCAACCGGCAGGCGCTGCTGGCCGACACGCCGCGCACGCTCGCGATCGCCGGCCCGGCGATCCTGACCAATCTCTCGACGCCGATCGCAAACGCAGTCTTCGCCAGCATCTTCGCGCGCTTCGGAGATGGCGCGATCGCGGCAATGGCGATCATGGATCGGTTGGTGCCGGTGGCCTTTGGCGTGATCTTTGCGCTATCGGGCGCAGTCGGGCCGATCCTTGGCCAGAACTGGGGAGCCGGCCGTTTCGACCGCATGCGCCGCGCGCTCAGCGATTCCGTGATCTTCGCCGTGGCCTGCGTCTGCGTTGCCTGGCTCGCGCTCCTCCTGCTGCGCGGCCCGATCGTCGCCGTATTCCATGCCAGCGGCCTGACCGCAGAGCTGGTGATGTTCTTCTGCCTAATCTCCGGGCCGATGTGGATCTTCGTCGCGATACTCTTCGTCGCCAATGCCGCGTTCAACAATCTCGGCATGCCGATCCTGTCGACCCTCTTCAGCTGGGGGCGCGCAACGCTCGGGACGATGCCGATGGCCTGGGTCGGCGCCTATTATGCGGGGCCGAAGGGGGCGATGGTCGGCACCGCGCTCGGGGCTGTGGCGTTCGGCCTCGTCGCGCTGGTCTTTGCCTATCGCGGCATCACGCGCCTGGAGCGCCAGCCCAGGGGCGCGTGAGCATCCAGCATCGCGGCGGCCTCGCTTGCCTGCCCGCCCCGCCCTGCTATCGTTCGGGGTGCAGGCGGCGGCAGACCGCGACGAAGACGGAGAGGCGCCATGATGAACCTGTTCGAGATGATGCAATCTGCCCAGAACGGGCAGGCCATGCAGAATCTGGCTCGGCAATACGGGCTCAGCCAACAGCAGACGCAGAGCGCGCTCGACGCCTTGCTGCCGGCCTTCACCATGGGACTGCAGCGCCAGACGCAGGACCCCCGCGCTTTCGGCAATCTCGCCCAGATGATGACGGCCTCGCCCTTCGGCTCGCTCTATGACGCCGATGGCGATGGCATTCCCGACAACGCCGCGATGATGGGCAACAACGTCCTCAACCAGCTCTTCGGCTCGAAGGACGTCAGCAACGCGCTGGCCGCCCAGGCTGCGGCGACCAGCGGCGTCGGCCAGGCGGTTCTGAAACAGATGCTGCCGGTCATCGCCTCCATGATCATGGGCGGGTTGTTCAAGTCGACCAGCAATCAGGGGCTCGGCGGCATCTTCGGGCAATTCGCGGAGATGATGCAGGGCAGGATGCCGGGCCAGCAGCCCGCGCCCCAAACCCAACCGCAAACGCCGGGGAGCTCGCTCGACGCGATTCTCGGGAGCCTGTTCGGGCAGGCGGCTGGTGCCCCTCCGACACAAGGTGGCGGTCCCTTTGGCGGCGGTCCGCTCGGAGGTGGTCCTCTGGGCGGGGCAAGGCCAGGCGAACCGGCCGGGGCCGACCCGATGGGCGGGCTTCTCGGCCAGATCCTGACCGGGATGCTTGGCGGTGCAGCGGCTCAGCCCCAGGCGGCGCCGCCCCCGTCACAACCGCGTGGCCAGGCCACCAGGCCCACGGCAGAGCCTGAGCTTGAGCCGGAACCGGACCAGCCGGCGCCRTCGGGCGAAGCCGGGCCGGGGTCGATCGGCCTCGACGCGCTGAACCAGATGTTCGAGCATGGTCGCCAGGTGCAGGACGACCATCAGAACGCGCTGAAGTCGATTCTGGACGCGATGCTCGGCGGCGGGCAGCGTCGCTAAATCATCGGACCGGATATCGTATCCGGCCTGATGACTTAACCTTTTGTCTTTGCATCGGCTTTGCCGAAAACCGCAATCCACTTTTCGGGCCGATGCTTTAGGCACTCATCGCCCTGTCCCGATCAGGCGCTGCGCCGCTGCGACCATTCGATCTCGGCGCCACGGCCTTCGGACATGGCCGCAGCGATCGCCCGGAGATCGGCGACATTGTCGCGCGTGCGGAAGCTCGAGACGAGATCGTTGAGGCGCCGGATCTGATCGCCGAGTGCGCTGGCAGAGGCTGCGCTCTGTTCGGCCAGTGCGGCGTTCTGCTGTGTCATCTCGTCCATATGCGCGACCGACTGACTCATCTCGTCGATTCCATTGGCCTGCTCGGCCGAGGCCGCGGAGATTTCGGATACGGTCGCGGAGACTTTTCGCGATGCGGCCACGATCTGATCGAGCGCTTCACCGGCAGAGCGGACGAGCCCGACGCCCTGGGCCACCTCCGCTCCCGATTCCGAGATCAGCGCGCTGATACCCTTGGCGGCCTCGCCCGAGCGCTGCGCCAGCGTGCGGACCTCCGAGGCGACCACGGCAAAGCCCCTGCCGGCATCGCCCGCCCGCGCCGCTTCGACCGCCGCATTCAAGGCGAGCAGATTGGTCTGAAAGGCGATCTCGTCGATGACCGAGGTGATGTCGGAGATCTTTCGTGAGGCCGTCTCGATGCGTGCCATTGCAGCGACCGCATCATGGACGATTGCACCGCCCCGTTGCGCCACGCTCATCGCCTCATCGGCCAGCGAGACGGCCTGCTTCGATGCCTGCGCAGAGGCCTTGACCGAGGCGGCAAGCTCTTCCGTGGTTGCCGCAGTCTCCTCCAGCGAGGACGCCTGTTCCTCGGTGCGCTTCGAGAGATCGTCTGCGCCCATATTGATCTCGCGCGCCGCGTTGCCGACATCGGCCGCAGTCGCCTGGATGGTGGTGATCGTCATCGAGAGATGCTCCACCGCCGTATTGAAATCGTCGCGCAGCTTCTCATAGGCAGCGGTAACCTCCGCATCGATGCGATGGCTGAGATCGCTCTTCGAGAGCAGGTCGAGGCCCTCTGCCAGCAGCCCCATGACCAGCCCCTGCTCCCGCGCGAGTTGCTCCTGCTGCTTTGCCTGCTCGGCCCGCTCGGTCTCGATCTGCCGGCGCTGCTGCTCGGAAAGGTCTCGTCCCTCGGCGCTCTCCGCCTCGAGACGCTGCACGGCAAGGCCGTTTTCCTTGAAGACCTGAACCGCACGCGCCATCGCGCCGATCTCGTCCTTGCGCGCCTGGCCCTGAACTTCGACCGCGTAATCGCCCCTGGCGAGATCATCCATGCCCGATCTCAGCGCTTCCAGCGGCCTGGTGATCGAAAACCGGGTCAGCAAGGCAGCACCGCCCAGGCCAAGCAGGATGCCCAGGGCTGAGAGGCCCAGAATGACGATGCTCAGTTCGCTGGCCTCGGCATCGAGCGTTTCCGAGGTCGCCTGGGTTTCCGTCTTGATTGCTTCGTTGAGTTTGCCTGCGGCGGTGACGATCTCGCCAATTGTGCGATCGAGCTGGGACATGACCGACAACGCGGCCAGATCCTCGTCCTTCGCGGCCTGGGCGACGATATCGTCGATCTGCGGTTTGAGCGCGGAGAGTGCCCGGCCCATGGCGTCGAACTCGGCAGCCTTCTGCGGGAAGCTGATCTTGGCCTCGATCAGCTGGAACTGCGCACGGTCATAGGCCTTGCACACATCCTCGATGCTGGTCGCGTTCTGCTTCATGAATTCGGGATAGGCGATCGCCTTGTAGAGATCGCGCACGATGTCGGTCATGGCGCGGGTGGTCCGGCCCGAATCGAGGATCGCCGTCGCATTGTGCGAGATCAGATCGGAATATGCCTTCTGGATCCGCGCATATTCGCGGCCGGCATAGACGGCAGTTGCAACGCTGATCAATCCGAGAACGATCAGCGGGATCGCGATCTTGGTCCTGAGACGCAGATCCTGAAAGCGCAGAGAAATCCGCATACCGACACCCACCCCCCCGAGAAGCATCGAACCGGGCATCGCCGCGGCATGTCGGGAACGTTCGGCGGGAATGCTGAAAAATAGGTTACGAATGCCGATTAGGGCCAAATTGCAGGCGAAATGGCTTCAAATCCCGCTTCCGCCATGCCCGGCGAGAGCTTAGAAAGGAAAAACGGACGGAAGCACGAAGCTCCCGCCCGCAAGAAACGCGCAGTGCCAAGGGGTCAGGCGCTGCACGCAACCGTCGAATTCGAACCGGCCGCGACCGGACGCGGCGTGAGAGGCTTGGCGACAGCATTCTTCACCTGAGCCTGTCGAACGCCCTCTTCGCGCCGGAGCGAGGCGACGCCGGCTCGCGCGCTGGAGCGGGCGGCGAGAGCCGCCGAAGGGTCCTTCAGCCAGGATACGGTCAGCGCGCCGTCGATATCGGAGCGGACGAGACCGATATCCTTGAGGCCGCGCTCGTCGAGTTCGGAGAGCCTCAGCACCTCACGGCGGTGAATCAGAGCGCGCGTCAAGGCTTTCACGCCAACATAACCGCCGGCGACAACACGCGTGACGCCGGTGGCGACGAACGAGAGCGACTTCGGAACGAATGTCAGGATCAGCATGGCGACCTCCTTCAGGGGTCTGGCGGCAAAACGAGCATTTTCCGGCCCGGCTGGAGCGCACCGACGACACGGACTGGAGAATGTCTGGAGGATAGCTTTGCGCTGGCCATCAGCCAAACGAATGGTTATGATGCTTCACAGCACGGATATTGATGATCCATCGTGGGGGTGCTCCATGGCGCATGTTCTCGACGCCGACCAGCTCAAGACCTTTGTCGCCATTGCCGATACGGGCTCGTTCACTCGCGCGGCGGAGATCGTCTACAAGACGCAATCCGCCGTCTCGATGCAGATGAAGCGCCTTGAGGAACGGGTCGGGCGCCCGCTCTTCGGCCGCGACGGACGCCACGCCAAGCTGACGGAAGATGGTGAGCGCCTGCTGGATTACGCGCGCCGCATCGTGCGCCTCAATCTCGAATGCGTGGCGAGCTTCGCCGATGCAGACCTCAAGGGGCGCATCCGCCTCGGCGTCCCCGACGACTATGCCGACCGCTATCTACCCGAGATCCTGGCTCGCTTTGCTCATTCCAACCCGCGCGCCGAGGTGACGGTCGTCTGCGAGCCGACTCCGATGCTGGCCGAGCGCATCGGCACCGGTGATATCGACCTTGCCATCATCACCCATGTCGAAGGCCGCGGTCAGGGCGAGATCATCCGGATCGAGCCACTGCTCTGGGTCACCTCTGCGCGCCATACCGTCCATGAGGAGGACCCGCTCCCGCTCGCGCTCGGCCGTCCGACCTGCAATTGGCGGCAGGCTGCGGTCGAAGCGCTGGAGAAGAAGGGGCGCCGCTTCCGCGTGCTCTATGCGAGCTGGAATTCGACTGCGGTCGGTGCAGCCGTGGTCGCCGGCCTCGCCGTCTCTGTGCTGCCGGAGAGCGCGATCAGGCCCGGTATGCGCATACTCGGCCCCAGCGAGGGCTATGCAACCCTGCCGTCCTGCAAGATCGGGCTATTGCGCACGCGCTTCGACCCGTCGGTGCTCTCCAATGCCCTGGCGGAGCACATCATCCAGAGCCTCGACAACCTCGCGAGCTTCAAGACGGCGGCGGAGTAGCGGCGATCAGGGATTGAAGCCGGCCTGGATCGATTGGAAGAAGCCGGTCACCGATTGGCCGATCTGGGTCGCCCAGACGATGATCGTCATGGAGATCAGGCCAGCTACGAGCCCATACTCGATCGCCGTCGCGCCGCGATTGTCGCGGGCAAAGCGGAGAAGAAGGGTGAGCAATCGTTCCATGGCCGGATGCTCGCTCCGAAGCTTCGGAGAAAGCGTTAACGCCCGATGGCAAATGCCGCGAACCGCCGACCTTGCCTGGGAATTCCCTGGCTGATCGGCCGTTTAGATGAGCAAATCCTTAAAGACCGGCTCGACACGCTCGTTCCATTCCCCGCGATACCGGTCGGCAAGGTCCTGAGCCAGGCTGCGGCCGCTCTCGGCAATCGCGAGAACAGGATCAAGGAAACGCGTCTCGTCCTCGCCCTTGCCGTTCAGGCGGGCGCGGCGCGCGAGACCAGCGCGCGACAATTCCAGAACCTGTTGCGCAATCTCACGCGCGCTGCGGCCGGCGACTGTGGCAGAGAGCCCCGCCGCAGGCACTGCGTCGCGCAGGCCCTGACGCTCCTCGGTGCTCCAGCCTTTGACCAGGTCCCAGGCGGCGTCGAGCGCGACCTGATCATAGAGCAATCCGACCCAGAAGGCGGGCAACGCGTTCAGCAAGGCGGGCGGCCCGGCATCGGCGCCCCGCATTTCCAGAAAGCGCTTCAGCCGGACCTCGGGGAACAATGTCGACAGGTGGTTGGCCCAATCGGACATGGTCGCGTGCTCGCCCGGAAGCTGCGGCAACCGGCCGGCGAGCAGATCGCGGAAGGAGGCGCCCGTCACGTCGTGGTAGACCGGCCCGCGTTTGACGAAATACATCGGCACGTCGAGCGCCCAGTCGACATAGCCCTCGTAGGACATGCCCTCATCGAACACGAAGGGCAGCATGCCCGAACGGGCATTGTCGGTATCGAGCCAGATTTCGGAACGGACCGACTGGAAGCCGTTGAGCTTGCCCTCGGTGAAGGGCGAAGAAGCGAAGAGCGCGGTTGCGATCGGCTGCAGGGCAATCGAAACCCTGAGCTTCTTCACCATGTCCGCCTCGTCGGCGAAATCGAGGTTCACCTGCACGGTGCAGGTCCGGAACATCATGTCGAGGCCGCGYGTGCCGACCTTCGGCATGTAGTTGGCCATGATCCGGTAGCGGCCCTTCGGCATGACCGGGGTCTGCTCCCGCGTCCAGAGCGGCGAGTGGCCCAGCGCCAGGAAGCCGATATCGTGAGGCTCGGCGACCGCTTTCACATCGGCAAGATGCGCGGCGAGCTCCGCCGCCGTTTCATGCAGCGTTTCGACCGGCGCGCCGGAGAGTTCGAACTGGCCACCGGGTTCAAGCGAGATCGCCCCGCCACCTTCGGGCCCGGCCAAGCCAATGATATGGCCATCGTCAATGATCGGCTCCCAGCCGAGCCGCTGCTGCATGCCTTCGAGCAGGTGCCGGATACCGCCCGCGGCCCCGCGCCCCTCGTACGGCACGGCGCCGATATCCGCGCGGTAGAACGGGAACTTCTCGTGCTCGGTGCCGATCCGGAAGGCGGAGCGAGGCTTCTCGCCTGCCGCAATCCAGCCGATCAGCTCGGACTTCGACGCGATCGGGGTGGAATCGGACACATCGCGAGCCATGGGCGCTCCGGCAGGACGAAAGGGTGGCCGACATCTCGCACGCACCGGACGGCACGGGCGAGGCAAGCCCAGGAAGCGTCAGACATATGCGACCGCCGAACGGAGGACAACGACCTCCGTCCCGCGTTCGTGGAAGGAGATTGCTTGCGCAAATGCACAACGCACATGCCGGCATCCGGCATCCGCTTGCGTTCAGGCCACACCGCGCAGGGGCTGGCTTATGTCCTGCAGCCGGCTTGCACCATCGTTTCGTGTCTCTGACGCCAGCCAGTCGATGACTGAGGCCAGGCCTCCCGCGTCGCCCCCGGTGCGCGCGCGGGCCTCCTCGAAGATGGCGAGCTGTCGATCCGCGCTGGTGCCCTGAGCTGCAATCGTCCGGCACTCGCCAAGTTCGGCGGCGCAGCCGAGCGCCGCGGCATCGCCCGAAAGCTGATCGATCAGTTCGTCGACAAGGCTCGGAACCGAGCGCATCCCCTTGCTTTCCGGGCAGACCAATTCGCCATGGATCCCATAGCGCTGGGCCCGCCAGACATTCTCCCCTGCGATGGCGCGCGCGGCCGCGGTCAGATTCGCGTTGAGCCCGGGATTCCTGCAGAGATGGCGAATAAGGCACCGATAGAGCGCGGCGATGGCCAGCGTATCGTCCAGGCGCGTGCAGCTGTCGGCGATGCGCAATTCCAGCGTCGGATGCTTCTCTGAAGGGCGAATCGCCCACCAGATATAGCTGGCATCCTTGATCGCCCCGGCCGCGACCAGGGTATCGACATAGGCGCGGTAGTCGGCGGGTTCGAGGAAGAGCTCCGGCAGGCCGGTGCGCGGTAGTTCCGCGTAGGCGGATAATCTGTAGCCCATCAGGCCGGTGCGCCGCCCCTGCCAAAACGGCGACGACGTCGACAGCGCGAGAAACACCGGGAGGAACGGCATGATCCGCCCCATCAGCCGGATGCGCTGATCTTCGTCCGGCACCTCGACATGGATATGGAGCCCACAGAGCTGGTTCCGGCTGCCGAGCATCTGGAGTTCGCGCATCAGCCTGTCATAGCGAGCCGCCTCGGTGGCGCGCTGGCGCGACCAGGACGCGCTGGGATGCGTGCCGCAGGCGAGCAGGAGCATGTCATGCGCCAGCCCGATGCTCGCAAGGCCGGTCCGCAGCGTCGCCAGCGATTTGCGCGCCTCTCCCATCGTCTCGCAGACCGGTGTCGCCACCTCGATCTGGGACTGCAGCATCTCCCGTTGGACTTCGCTCGGAAACGCATCATGCACGGCATCGAGGAATGCCGGCGAGATCTTCCGGACGATGCCACGTGTCGTGAAATCGGACAGGAAATACTCTTCTTCGATACCGAAGCGGCAGGCTTGGCTCATCTCATCATCCTCGCGGGTCGTCGAATCACGGGAGCAGACCCTCGCGCGCAAAACCGGCCCTGAATGAGCCGGTTCGATGGCACCGCGACGAATGTGGATCTTCCTCCCCAACGACCAACGCGAAATTCGGCGCGTCGTTCCCGCGCGCTCAGCCCGATCTCGAGACCCAGTCGCCCAATGTCGCCTGGACCAGGGCAAGCGCCGCGACCGCCGCCGTATCGGCGCGCAGGATGCGCGGGCCGAGCGAGATACGGATTGTCTTGGGGCGTGACAGCACTCGCCGGCGCTCCTCGTCGTCAAAGCCACCTTCGGGACCAATCAGCAGGGCGAGCGGCGCCGGCGGGGCTTCCGCCAGCGCGCTCAGGGGACTCGCCGCGGCCATGTCCTCGTCGCAGAAGATCAGCAGGCGCTCGGGCTCGAGAGCGGCCAGCGCCGCATCGAGCGGCTGCTCGGAACGAATTTCCGGCAAGGCCAGGATGCCGCATTGCTCGGCAGCCTCGATGGCATTGGCCCTGAGGCGTTCGAGGTTCAACCGCGAGACCTGCGTGCGTCGGGTGAGCACCGGCTGCAGCACGCCGGCCCCCATCTCCACGGCCTTCTGAGCCATGTAATCGAGCCGCGCATGTTTCAGCGGCGCAAAGAGATAATGCAGGTCCGGCACGGGGGTCTGGTGCCGCAGCTGCCGCAGCGGGCGCAGGCTCGCCTGCTTCCGCCCTTCCGGAACGATCTCGGCAAGCCATTCGCCGTCGCGCCCGTTGAAGACGAGAACGCCGTCGCCATCGCGCAGGCGCAGGACGTTGAGAAGGTAATTGGCCTGCTCCCGCTCGAGAGGAACGAGCGCATCCTGTGCCAACGTGGAATCGAGATAGAGCCGATGTTTCGGCAGGTCTGGCATCGGCATAGGCGCAAACAGTCTCCCTCTTGCGACAGCAGCCGATCTTGCGATGCCATTGCGGCGGGAAAGTCGCCACATTCTTCGTCTAATCGCAAGAGTCGGTGACAGAATTCAGTTCAATGTCGCCTGACGCTTGGCGAGACCGCCCCTCTGCTGATATGGAGTGCGCGGTTCCAGGAACCCTCATCGATTGGGAGCAGGACTATTATGCGGCGATACGTGGCCTCGGGGTTGATTGCGACGCTCGGCTTGGCAGCGGCGACATTCCTCCACGTCAGCCCGGCGAGCGCTCAGGCCTCGGGCTGCGAACAGCTTCAAAAGCTCCTGCAGGAGCGGCAGTCGATCGTCGCGCGGTTGAACTCCGCGTCCAAGGCCAAGCGCAAGCTGACGCCGGCGGAGGCCTGCGGAACACTCGGCAGCCTCGTCAACAACGGCAACGCCACCCTCAAATTCGCAACCGCCAATCAGGACTGGTGCCAGATTCCGCCGACCTTCGTGGACGGCATGAAGGCCGACAATGAGAAGGCAGCCGGCTTCCGCAATCAGGCCTGCAATGCGGTGAAGCAGCAGGCGGCCATGCAGCGCAAGGCGCAGCAGCAGGCCCAGCAACAGGGCAACAATCCGTTCGGCGGCGGCGATTCTCTGACCGGCGGCCCGATGCGGGTGCCGCAGGGCGCGCTCTGATCTCGCCATGGTCCTGGCCTCGAAGCCAGCCGACATGCCCCTGGTTGATGCGCCCCTTCCCGACGCCCTGAAAGGTCATTGGGTCGATACAAGGGCGCCGGTCTGGCTGCGCCCTTATCTCAAGCTTGCCCGCATCGACCRGCCAATCGGCTGGTGGCTGCTGCTGCTTCCGTGCTGGTGGGCCGCAGGGCTTGCAGCCATCGCGAGCGGCAGCGCGTTTCCCAATCTCTGGCACGGCCTGCTTTTCATGGTTGGCGCCATCGTGATGCGAGCCGCCGGCTCGACCTTCAACGATATCGTCGACCGAAAGCTCGATGCTCAGGTGGCACGAACGCGCGGACGCCCGTTGCCCTCCGGGCAGATCACAACCAGGTCCGCCGCGCTCTTCATGGTCGCGCTGTCATTGGTCGGACTGCTGATCCTCGTCCAATTCAATCGCTTCACGATCGTGCTCGGCATCGCCTCGCTGGCGATCGTCGCGATCTATCCCTTCATGAAGCGCATCACCAACATGCCGCAATTCGTGCTGGGCCTCGCCTTCTCATGGGGCGGGCTCCTGGGCTGGAGCGCCGTGTTCGGGCAGCTCGACCCACCGGCCTACCTGATCTACGCGGCCGCGATCGTCTGGACGATCGGCTACGACACCATCTACGCCATGCAGGATATCGAGGATGATGTCATTGCCGGCATCAAGTCGAGTGCCCGCTATTTCGGGGCCTGGACGCGCGAGGCGGTCGGGTTTTGCTTCACGCTCTCTGTCGCGCTCGCTGGCGTGGCGACCTGGAGCGCGGGCGGTGGCGCCATGGCCTGGATTGGACTTGCGGCCTTCGCCGCGCATCTCGCCTGGCAGGTTTCCCGGATCCAGGGCGCGACCTCTCCGGTCGCGCTGGGCCTGTTCCGCTCCAACCGCAACGCCGGCCTCCTGCTGGCCGGCGGCTACGCACTCGATGCGTTGAGCCGCTCTTTCCTGTGAAATGAAGACCCAAGGCAGCGGCCCGAAGAGCGGTTTGCGTTCTTCGGGGAAAGCCGATGCCGACATGGAAAGATTAGATCATGGACGGGATGCGATATGCGGTCCCCTGATCTAACCGCTCAATCCGTCAGCCGCTCGCCGGAGACGATGACCGGCCGCGCTGGAAGCTGCGCGGTCTTGCGCCGTGTCAGGAAGCGTGGGCGGCGGCCATTGAGAAAGGCGTGCCGACGGCGGATGCGGATCGGCCCCAGTGCCAGCCGGCCGAGCTGAGGAAAGGGCTCGGTGATCACGCCATCGACGGATTCGAGCAACAGCGGCAAACCGCTGCTGCGACCACAGTCGCGCCAGTGTGCCACGGCATCTTCGGCATCGAAGACCGCGACACTGATCGCACGGCCATCGCCGGCCGTCAGAGCGAGTTCCAGACGTTCATCTTCGCCGGACGGATTGGCCAGCCGCAGGGCAATGCCGCGCCAACCGGGGTTTCCGCGCAAGATCCTCACCGAGGCGATGCGCTCGATGCGGGGCGCCTCGACCTGCACCGGCATCGGATTGCGCGCGACTATGCTGCTATGGTTCGGGCAGCCGAGAAGGTTCGGCGCAAAGCCGACCTCCCCGGCAGCCGGCGTGACGCTGGCCATCGGTTTTACGCCTCTCATGTCCCTGCTGCGCGGAGCCCTCTGTGAAGTCCGGGGCTCTCGTGCTTGCAGGGTGGAGAGTGGACCGCAGCCCTATCCGAGCGCTTAAGAGCTTCGGTTAAAGGAATGTGTTGCGGTCATTTGGGCGTCTAAATCGGCCGCTATCCGGCGTGATGCTTGACGGAATCTTTCGCAACTSCGCTGCTTTTTCACCTTGAAACCGCAGCAGGGAGGCTCGATAGGGAGCGCATGACTTCGCAAACGCTGCCTGTCGCCCCGGATCTTCTGCCTCACGTCCGGGAAAGCTGCATCGAGGCGGGTGCGCTGGCACTCGAACTGTTCCGCCCCGGAGCCAAGACCGCGGCCCGGACATGGTCGAAGAGCGGCGGCTCGCCCGTCACCGAAGCCGACATCGCCGTCGACACCTTCCTGCGGATCAGACTCTCGGAATTGCTGCCGGATGCCGCATGGCTATCGGAAGAGACCGCCGACGACGCGCAGCGGCTGTCGCGCCGTCTCGTCTGGGTCGTCGACCCCATCGATGGAACGCGCGCGTTCATGTCGGGCTCGCCGGACTGGGCGGTTTGCGTCGCCCTCCTTGCTGATGGCGCTCCGGTGACCGGCGTCGTGCATGCGCCCGCCTGCGGCGCAACCTATACGGCCCGACGGCACGAGGGGGCCTACTGCAACGACCGGCCGATCGCGACGACCCGCCTGACCAAGCTCGGAGGCGCTCGCATTGCGGGGCCGAAGCCGATGCTCGACGCCCTGGCGCGGATCGAGACGTTCGACGCTGCCGAGAAGATCCCTTCGCTCGCACTCAGGCTGGCACGGATAGCGGACGGCACGATCGATGCCGGGCTGGTCTCCCCTGATGCGCGGGACTGGGACCTTGCCGCCGCGCATCTCGTGCTGGACGAAGCCGGCGGCCAGCTCAGCGACGGGAGCGGCAACCCCGTCGTTTACAACCGCGAGGTACCGATCCACGGCATGCTTGTTGCTAGTGGCGCAAGCCTCGCGGAGCCGCTGCTTGCTGCAATGCAGCGCCTGCGCGAGACCCCGCCGCAGAGCGCATGAAGGCCAGCAGGCTCGGACAAATTCGACCTCGCTCAATCGGCACTCGCACCGCTCGCGCGGATAGCTTATCTGGTGCCGCGGCAGAGCCTCATTCCCGCTGGAGAGACCAATGAACGCGGACACCGACCAGAAGCAGCTTCTTCATCTCGTCTTCGGCGGCGAGCTGAGCTCCCTTGACGGCATCACCTTCAAGGACCTGTCGAAGCTCGACATCGTCGGCATCTACCCGAACTATGCGAGCGCCCATGCGGCCTGGAAGGCCAAGGCACAGGCGACCGTCGACCAGGCCCAGATGCGCTACTTCGTCGTGCACCTGCATCGCCTGCTCGATCCCGAAACCGCGAAGTCCTGAGCTGCGGGACAGGCATTCAGCGGTTCGGAAGCGGAGTTCATGGGCTTTTCCATCCTCAAGACGCGTGTGGCGCAAGAGACGCTCGGCCGGCTGCTGGCCGGCTATCTCAAACTCGTCCGCCGCACCAGCCGAACCGTTGTCGAACCGGCCGACATCTATGATCATATCCGGCCGGAGCTGCCGCTGATCATCGCGATGTGGCACGGCCAGCACATCATGATCCCCTTCGCACGGCCGGATTGGATGCCCGCCTGCTCGCTGGTTTCCCGCCACGGCGATGGCGGATTCAACGCCGTGGCGCTGCGCGAACTCGGCATCGGCGCCATTCGCGGCTCAGGGGCGCTCGGCCGCAAGGTCCGCGAGAAGGGTGGTGCGAGCGCGTTCCTTGCCATGGTTCGACGCCTGGCCGCCGGCGACACCATGGTGCTCACGGCCGACATTCCCAAGCGCGCCCGCGTCGCGGGGCCCGGCATCATCGCGCTGGCCAAGGCATCGGGTCGCCCGGTCCATCCCGTTGCCGTGGTGACGAGCCGGCGCGTCGACTTCAACAGCTGGGACCGCGCCTCGATCGGCCTGCCCTTCGGCCGCTGCGCGATCGTGGTCGGCGATCCGATCCGGATCGCGCGCGATGCCGACGAGGCCACGAGCGAAGCCGCCCGTCTCGCGCTCCAGGCCGGGCTCGACGCGGTCCATGCCCGCGCCTATGAGCTGGTCGGTTCCCGCGACCCCGGCGCGGGGCTCCGCGCTGCAACAGGAGCCAAAGCGGCATGAGCGGCAAGGGCCCCTTCCTCAGAGCCTACCGCATGGCGACTGCGCTGTTCGAGCCGGCCGCTGCAGGCCTGCTGGTCTGGCGCCGTCGCCGCGGCAAGGAAGATCCGACACGCTTCGCCGAGCGCCGCGGCTATCCCGGCGTCCAACGGCCCGACCAGACGCTGATCTGGCTGCATGGCGCCAGCGTCGGCGAGACGGTGACGCTGCTCCCCCTGATCGAGCGCCTGCAGCGGCGCGGGCTGGCCGTTCTCGTGACCTCCGGCACCGTGACCTCGGCGCGCCTGCTTGCAGCGCGTTTGCCAGCCGGCGCCATCCACCAGTACCTGCCGCTTGACGTGCCGCGCTACATGCGCCGCTTCCTGGACTATTGGCAGCCGGCCATGGGCCTGATCTGCGAATCCGAAATCTGGCCCAATATGGTGATCGAGGCACGCAAGCGGGATATTCCGCTCGTGCTGGTCAATGCCCGGATGTCGGAGCGCTCCTTCAAGCGCTGGTACAGGGCGCCCAGAACCTCACGCTACCTGCTCTCCAGCTTCGATTCCTGCCTTGCCCAGTCGCAGGGCGACGGTGAGCGTCTTGCCCAGCTCGGCGCGCCACGTGTCAGCATCGCCGGCAATCTGAAATTCGATGTCGCGGCTCCCCCGGCCGACCCGAACACGCTCGCGATTCTCGATGGGCTGACGGCCGGCCGGCCGATCTGGATCGCCGCCAGCACGCATCCGGGCGAGGAGGAGCAGATCCTGTCGGCCCATCTCGGCATCAAGCCGCATGTGCCGAAGCTGCTCACGATCATCGCTCCGCGGCACCCTCAGCGCGGCCAGGAGATCGAGGATCTCGCCCGGGCCAACGGTGTCGCCGTCGCGCGGCGCGCGGCTGGAGAGATGCCGGACCCCGATATCGAGCTCTATATCGCCGACACGGTCAACGAGCTCGGCCTCTTCTATCGGCTCTCGCAAGTGGCCTTCCTTGGCGGTTCGCTCGTGCCGATGATCGGCGGACATAATCCGATCGAGCCCGCCAAGCTCGGCTGCGCCCTGGTGCACGGGCCGTATGTCCACAACAACGCCGAGATCTTCGCCGCCTTCGATCAAGGCGGCGGTGCGCGTGAAGTTCCCGATGTGCAGGCGCTCGCAGGCGCGGTGCATCGCTGGCTCAGCGCCCCGGCAGCCGCACGGCAGGCCGCGCGCGCGGCGGGGCAAACCAGCAAGCAGCTCGGCGGCGCACTGAGCCGCACGGAACAGGCCATCGAACCGCTCTTGATGCGCGTCGCTCTGGGCCAGCGCGAGATCGACAGCTGATGCGCGCACCAGCGTTCTGGTGGCAGCATCGGCCGAGCCTTCTTGCCCGGCTGCTGCAACCGATCGGCTCTCTCTACGGCGCGCTCACCGCGCGCCGCATGCGCCAGACCGGTACGGATGCAGGCATCCCGGTGATCTGCGTCGGGAATTTCATCGCTGGCGGTGCCGGCAAGACGCCAACGGCGATCGCCCTCGCCGCGCTTGCGACCGCCCGCGGAGAAACGCCCTTCGTCCTGATGCGGGGCTATGGCGGGCGGCTCGCCGGGCCTGTCGAAGTGGACAGGCGTCACCATGATGCCAACGGCGTCGGGGATGAGGCCGTGCTGATGGCCTCTGCCGCCCGCACCGTGGTAGCCCGCGATCGACCGGCCGGAGCCGCCTTCGCGAAAGCGTTCGGCGCAAGCCTGATCATCATGGATGATGGGCTGCAGAACCCCTCGCTCACCAAACAGCTGCGGTTGGCCGTCGTCGATGGCGCGAGCGGGATCGGCAACGGCCTATGCCTGCCAGCCGGCCCGTTGCGGGCGCCGCTGGCTGAGCAGTTGGCGATGACCGATGCGATCCTGGTGATCGGCCCGGGCGAGGCAGGGGACAGGGTCGCCGCCGCGGCCCAGGAGGCCGGCAAGCCGGTTCTGCGCGGGCGGCTTGCGCTGTCGGCCGGGATTGCCGACAGACTTCGTGGTCAGGCCGTCCTGGCCGTCTCAGGGATCGGGCGGCCGGAGAAATTCAGCACGACCCTGCGCGAGGCCGGCGCCGAGATTCGCGCCGAACATGCCTTCGGCGATCACCACGCCTACACGGCCGAGGACGTGGCCAAGATCATCCGCGAGGCAGCTGCGCAGGATTGCCTGGTGGCGACCACCGAAAAGGACATGACAAAGCTCGCTGCACTCTGGCCGTTTGCGGAGCAGCACCGCCTGCTGGCGGTCCCGGTCTCGCTCGTCTTCGATGAACCGAGCGAGATCACGCACCTGCTCGATGGCGTGAAGGCGGGCTCTCAGGCACGCCCGGCGCGGCGCAGCCGCAACAGCACCGCCTCCGGAGAGACATAGGCTTCCTGCCACTCGACCGACCAGTAACGCAGATCGTCGAGCTTGATCGGGGCGCCGGTCACGGCGCAGCGCACGAAGGCGCCGGGGCGCACCACGCGGAATTCGCCGTGACCATAGTCGACGGCAGCTTCGGGTCCCGGCACGGGAGGACGCTCGCTGATGTTCATCTGTAAGATCGAAAACCGTTGCTCAGGGAATGAATTATCCGATAACTCGGAGCTGTGATAGCGTTCCTGCCGATGATGTCCAGTCTCGTCCGACACGTCATGGCCCTTACAGGCCTCGCGCTGCTTTGGTGCGCGCCCGCGTCTGCGGGCGGCTATGAGCGCGTTCGCATCCCGGTCGAGGAAGGACAGCTGGACGGTGTGCTGTACCGCCCGAACGGTCCAGGGCCATTCCCGGCCGTGGTCGCCCTGCATGGTTGCGGCGGCCTGTGGCGCGACAATGGCAAATTGTCCGCCCGGCATTCGGACTGGGGCGAGCGGCTGGCCGCCGCTGGCTACGTCGTGCTGATGCCGGACAGCTACGGCTCGCGCAGGCTCGGTTCACAATGCGGCGTCAAGGAACTGACGGTTCGGGCGAGCCGTGAGCGCGTCGCCGACGCGGCAGCATCACGGCAATGGCTGCAGGCTCGCGATGATGTGCGCGACAAGGAAATCTCCCTGCTCGGCTGGTCCGGTGGCGGCTCCACCGTCCTGACCGCGATCCGCAAGGACAGGCGCCCGGCCGACGGCCAACCCGATTTCGCACGCGCCATCGCCTTCTATCCGGGCTGCCGCTTCCAATCGGAGTCCGCGAGCTTTTCGGCCAGGCTGCCGACCCTCATCCTGATGGGCGATGCGGACGACTGGACGCCGCCAGCGCCCTGCGACCATCTCGCCAAAGCGGCACGGGCGCGCGGCGAAGCCATCGAACTCGTGCTTTATCCCGGCGCGCTGCATGATTTCGATCACCCTCGCCTCGAGGTGAAGGAGCGCAGCGACGTGGCCTATTCCGCGACCGGAACCGGCAAGGTCACGGTGGGGACACATCCTGAAGCCCGCGATGACGCGATCAAACGCGTCAAGAGCTTCCTGATGGGGCGTTGAGCGACCCCGTACCGCGCTCAGCTAGAAGAGGTCGCCCTGCCCGCTGCGCGGAACGTCCCGGCGCGGCGCACGAGCTGGCCGTGGCGACAGCCCTTCCCCGCCCGCGGTGACGGTGACATCGAAGCTGCCGTCGCTGACCTGAACGCTGAGCGCCAGGCCGGGCTTTGCCTGCTCCACGCCGCGAACGAGCGCTCCCGATCCATCGCGCACCAGCGCGTAGCCGCGCGCCAGAACAGCCTGGGGCCCCAGCGAGCGAACCAGGCTCCAGGCCGATTCAAGCCTGTCGCGACGGCGCCCCAAACCCTGGACAAAGGCGCGGCTTGCCCTCAGCGACAGCTCGTCGCTGCGCTCATGCGCCCGTTGGAGGCGCAGCCGTTCCGCCCTCAGCAAGGCGTCACGCCCGGCCCGCAAGCGGCTTGAGAGCCCATCAAGCCTTGCCACATAGGTCGCGAGCCGGACCGACGGAGATTGCCGCACGAGCCTCTGCGACAAAGCTGCAAGCCGTTGCTCGTAAGCCCGCGCGTTGCGCGCCAATGCCGGTGCAAGACGCGCCGCGGCCAGATCGAGCCGCTGCCGCGGGCCGGAAAGGACAGCCTCCGGCCCCGGCAAGGCCCGCGCAAGCGCACGCAGATCGCTGCGACGGCGATCCGAGAGACGGCGCATCGCCCCCGCCTGCCGACGGGAGAGATCGGCGATCAGCGCCATCAGATCGGCGCGGACCGGCACGACCTTCTCGGCGGCGCCGGTCGGAGTCGGCGCACGCAGGTCGGCGGCGTGGTCGATCAGGGTCCAGTCGGTTTCGTGGCCGACTGCCGAGACGAGCGGGATCAGCGAGGCGGCAGCGGCGCGCACCACGACCTCCTCGTTGAAGCCCATCAGATCCTCGAGCGAACCGCCACCGCGCGCGACGATGATCACGTCGGGGCGCGGGATTCGTCCGCCTTCCGGCAATGCGTTGAAACCGGCAATGGCGGCCGCCACCTCGGCCGCACTGGTCTCGCCCTGGACGCGGACCGGCCAGACCAGGACATGGCGAGGAAAGCGGTCCTCGAGACGGTGCAGGATGTCGCGGATGACAGCACCGGTCGGCGAGGTCACCACGCCGACGACGCGCGGCAGATAGGGAATGAGCTGCTTGCGCCCCTCGTCGAACAGGCCTTCGGCAGCGAGCCTCTTGCGACGCTCCTCAAGCAACGCCATCAGCGCGCCGACACCGGCCGGCTCGAGCGAATCGATGACGATCTGGTAGCTCGATTTGCCGGGGAAGGTGGTGATCTTGCCGGTGGCGATGACCTCCAGCCCTTCCTGAGGCCGTGTCTTCAACCGCCCGAAGACGCCCTTCCAGATCACCGCGTCGATCTTGGCGTTCTGGTCCTTCAGCGAGAAATAGACATGGCCCGAGGCGACCGGGCCGCGATAGCCCGAAATCTCGCCACGCACCCTGACAAAGCCGAAGGCGTCCTCCAGCGTACGTTTGAGCGCACCAGACAGGTCGGAAACCGACCATTCCGGCGCATTGGAGGGCTTGGTGTCGGGCGATTCGATATCCATTGCGCGACCATAACGGTCGCAGCGACGGAGCAGAAGCGTTGCCCCGCGCCGCTGCGAAGGCTATTGCGCGCGGAGCAAGCGGAGACGGCGCGATGAACATCCTTCTGATCGGTTCCGGCGGACGCGAACATGCGCTCGCCTGGGCGATATCCGGCTCGCCGCTCTGCGACCGGCTCCTTGTCGCACCCGGCAATCCCGGCACCGCGCAATGCGGCGAGAACGTCGCGCTCGACATCGCCGATCACGCCGCAGTCGTCGCCTTCTGCAAGCGGGAGAAGGTCGACCTCGTCGTGGTCGGGCCGGAAGGGCCGCTCGTCGCCGGCATCGCCGATGATCTCGTCGCGGCCGGCATCAAGACCTTCGGCCCCTCGAAGACGGCAGCCCAGCTCGAGGGCTCGAAAGGCTTCACCAAGGAACTCTGTGCCGAGTTCAACATCCCGACGGCCGCCTTCGGACGCTTCGGGGATGCAGCATCGGCCAAGGCCTATGTCAGGGCTCAGGGCGCGCCGATCGTGATCAAGGCCGACGGGCTCGCCGCCGGCAAGGGCGTGGTGATGGCACAGACCCTCGACGAGGCCGATGCCGCCATCGAGATGATGTTCTCGGGCGGCTTCGGCGCAGCAGGCGCCGAGGTGGTGATCGAGGAATGGATGATCGGCGAGGAGGCGAGTTTCTTCGCACTCTGCGACGGCAGCCATGCCCTGCCGCTTGCCTCGGCCCAGGACCATAAGCGCGTCGGCGACGGCGATACCGGCCCGAATACCGGCGGCATGGGCGCCTATTCGCCCGCCCCGGTGATGACCAAGGCCCTGGAAGACCGGGTCATGGCAGAGATCATCGCACCAACGCTCGCCGGAATGCAGAAGCGCGGCGCGCCATTCAAGGGCGTGCTTTTCGCCGGATTGATGATCACGGCGCAGGGGCCGAAGCTGATCGAGTACAATGTCCGCTTCGGCGACCCGGAATGCGAGGTGCTGATGCCGCGCCTGAAGAGCGATATCGTGCCGGCCTTCCTCGCCGCCTGCGACGGTGTGCTCAGCTCGTTCGACCTGCGCTGGCTGGACGAAGCCGCGCTGACCGTCGTTCTGGCGGCGCGGGGTTATCCCGCCACGCCTGAGAAGGGCAGCATCATTCGCGGCATCGAGAAGGCCGAGGCTATGGACAATGTCCTCGTCTTCCATGCCGGGACGAAGCAGTCCGGGACCGACATCGTTGCCGATGGTGGTCGCGTGCTCAATGTCGTTGGCCTCGGCAAGACTGTCAGCGAGGCCCAGCAACGCGCCTATGCCGCCGTCGACGCGATCGACTGGCCGGAGGGGTTCTGCCGCCGCGACATTGGATGGCAGGCGGTCAAGCGGGAGCAGGAAGGCTGAACATCCGCGCTCGTCGAGGGTTAGGATTTCAGCCAGACTGATATCAGGCCAGCGGTTACGCCAGGAGCGCTCCTCCATGAGCAATCTCGATTCACTCTTTCCCGGCTTCACGGCCCATTGGGTCGACGGGCCTGTCGGCAAGATCTTTGCGCGTTCCGGCGGTGAAGGGCCGCCGCTCGTGCTCATCCACGGTTTCCCGCAGACCCACGCCGAATGGCACAAGATCGCGCCCGAACTGGCGAAGACCCATCGCGTCGTCTGCTTGGACCTGCGCGGCTATGGCTGGTCGGCGGCTCCCCATGGCGATGGCGGCAAGGAGACCTACACCAAGCGCGCCATGGGCGAGGACGTCGTCGCCGTCATGGAAGCGCTCGGCCATATCCGCTTTGCCGTGATCGGCCATGACCGCGGCGCGCGTGTCGCCTATCGCCTCGCCCTCGACCATCCCGGCAGGGTCGAGCGGCTCGCCGTGCTCGACATCCTGCCGACGCTCTCGATGTGGGACGGCATGGACGCCGCCCGGGCCATGCAGGTTTATCACTGGACCTTCCTGGCCCAGCCCGAACCCGTGCCGGAAAACCTGATCAAGGCCAATCCCCAGGCCTGGCTCGATCATACGATCGCGAGCTGGACACGGGCCAAGGCGCTCGACGTATTCAACCCGCTCGCGCTCCGATCCTATGGGGAATCATTCGACGACCCGCATCGCATCCATGCGGCCTGCGAGGACTATCGCGCCGGCGCCACCACGGATCTCGCCCAGGATAGGGCCGATCTCGCGGCGGGAAAGACTATCCTCTGCCCGGTGCTGGCACTCTGGGGCGAAGCCGGAATACCGGCCAAGGGCGAAAGCCCGCTCGCGATCTGGCGCTCGACCTTCGCGCCCAAGGCCGAGGGGAAAGCGATCGTCAGCGGCCATTTCCTGCCGGAGGAAAACCCTGCAGCAACGCTGGAGGCCTTGAAGCCGTTCCTTGCTGGCTCGGTTGCCTGAGCAGGGTTCAGGCCGCAGCATCGCACCATGCCAAGCTCCACGACGCCTGCCGAGCAACGATCCGACAGCGCCGAGCCCAGGCTCGCGCTCGTGCTTGGGGCCGGAGGGGCACGGGGCCTGAGCCATATCGYGGTACTGGAGGCGCTGGACGAACTCGGCGTGAGGCCCGGCCTCATCGTCGGTTGCTCGATCGGGGCGATCATCGGCGCGGCCTATGCGGCCGGCCTCTCTGGCAGCGAGCTGCGGGAGCATGTGTCACTGACATTCCGTGACCGGGCCAAGGTGATCGCGCGGCTGCTCGACGCCCGCGTCGGCAAATTCACCGATCTCATGCGCGGGCTCGGCAATCCCGTGCTGATCGACGGCGAGCGGCTGCTCGACCTGTTCTGGCCGCAAGCCGTGCCCGACCGGTTCGAGGAGCTCAGATTTCCCTTCGCCGCGATTGCGACCGACTACCATCTCCATGCAGAGGTCTCGTTGACGAGCGGGCCGCTGACGCCGGCCGTCGCCGCCTCGCTGGCTATTCCGGGTCTCGTACGCCCGGTGGTGCTCGGCGGCYGTGTGCTGATCGATGGCGGAGCGATCAACCCCCTGCCCTATGACAGGTTGCTGGCGCCGGGGCGCATCGTCATGGCGGTCGACACCAGCGCACCGGCAACGATCAGCGACACGCGCGTGCCCGAGCCGCTCGAAGCGATGGTCGGCGTATCGCAGATCCTGACGCGCACCATCGTGCAGCGCATGATCGAGCGCCACCCGCCAGATATCCTGATCAGGGCCGGCATCGACGGCTATGGCGGGCTCGACTTCTTCCGAGCGCAAGCCATCCTCGACGCCTCCGAGCCGCTCAAGGACGAGGTCAAGCGAAGGCTGTCTCAGGCACTCCGGCAGGGCTGAGCGCGTCCGGTTCGTCGCAGCGAAAACCCGGCAATACCGAGATCAACGCGTCACGCCCCTCATCGGTCAGGATCACGGCACGACTGTCCTTCTTGCGCAGGACCCAGCCCGTCTCGAAGCAGCGGCATGCGAGGGCTGCGGCTAGGCTTCCCGCCAAATGCGGACGGCGCTCGCTCCAGTCGAGGCATGGGCGCAACGACGCGCGCCGGCTCCTGGCCGCCTGAGCGATGTCGATGCCGAGCGCCGCGAAAACGCCTTCCCCCGACGTCGCCAGGCCGTAGCCGCCATCGGCAACCGTCAGGTGCCCGCCCGCGACCAGCGCATCATGCAGGCCGATGCCGAGGCGCCCGGCGAAATGATCGTAGCAGGTGCGGGCCCGGCTGAGGTCGGCGCCGACCCGGGACGGCAAGCGGCGACTGGAGGGCTGGCTTCCGGCGAGGACCATCAGCCCTTCGAGCGCCGTCGCGACCTCAGGCCCGGCGAGCCTGTAATAGCGGTGGCGCCCCTGGACGGCGACCGCGAGCAGGCCGCCCGCCATCAGGCGGGCGAGATGGCCGCTCGCCGTCTGCGGCGCGACGCCGGCAATATAGGCGAGTTCCTTGGCGGTCAGCGCGCGCCCGTCCATCAGGGCGTGCAGCATGTTGGCGCGGGCTGGATCCCCCATCAGATGGGCGATCTCGGCGAGATAGGGGCCATGCGTGCTCATGCAGCCATCTTGCTCCCTTGCTCAGCCGAGGCAACCTGGAACAGTACGGTCCCCACCGTAGCGTTCGGGCGCGACAGTCCGCATCGACACTGCCACAAACAGCCTCATGGAAAACGCAGATCTCATCCTCTTCATCGCCGCCACCTTTCTTCTGGCCGGCTTCGTCAAGGGCGTCATAGGGCTCGGCCTCCCGACCATCGCAGTCGGCATCCTCGGCGTGGTGATGGCACCGGCGCAGGCCGCGGCGTTGCTCGTCGTGCCCAATATCGTCACCAACAGCTGGCAGGTCGCAACCGGCCCGGGGCTGAAGGCGATCATGATCAGGCTCTGGCCGATGCTTGCCGGCATCTGCGCGGGGACATGGGCGGGCGCCGGGTTGCTGCAACAGAGCAAGGGCGGCTCGGCCACCTTCTGGCTCGGCTGTGCGCTGGTGCTCTATGCACTGGTCGGGCTGAAGGCGGCGAAGCTGCGCGTCCCTTCCAGTGCTGAGGGTTGGCTCGGCCCCGTCATCGGCATCACGACGGGCATCGCCACCGCTGCGACCGGTGTCTTCGTATTGCCGGCCGTGCCCTATCTGCAGGCGCTCGGCCTGGACAAGGACGAGCTGGTGCAGGCGCTGGGCGTCTCCTTCATCATTTCGACGCTGGCCTTGTCGGTCGGCCTGATCGGAGCAGGCGCCCTGGATGTCGGCGTGGCGCAATCCTCGCTGCTGGCGCTGCTGCCTGCGCTTGCCGGCATGTCGGTCGGCCAGGCGATCCGCACGCGCATCTCCGCGGCCACCTTCAAGCTCAGCTTCTTCGCGGGGCTGCTGATGCTGGGATGCTATCTGGTGATCAGGACGCTCGCCTGAACGTCCTGCCAGCACCTTGGGGGTACGGCGCCAATTCGTTTGGGCGCGCCCTCAGCTTGCAATGTCGAGCAGCGCTGAACGGCGCCGTTCGGCGTTCGCCAGATCCGCGATCAGCGACAGGATGCATTTGTCGAACGGCTCCAGCGCCCGCCCCTCGCGGAAACGCGTCGGCCAGTCGGCATGGGTCAGCGCGCCACGCCCGAGCGACACGAAGTCCGCCTCGTCGCCCTCGATCATGGCCGCAGCGCGTTGCGGATCGTGCAGCGACCCATTCGCCAGAACCGGAAGCCGGGCATGCATCCGCGCCAAGGCCGCCAGACTTGGCCCGGTATCGCCGAAGGCCGGGCGCCACCCCTCGAATTCGGTCGTATGGATGTAGTCGAGGGGAAGCGTGCCCAATGCGCTGAACACCACCTCCGCTTCGCGGACACCTCCGACCCATTTGTGGAGGAAGTCATTCACCTTGGCCTGCGAGATTCGCATGCCGACGACATGATCCGTTCCCACGGCCGAGCGAACGGCTTCGGCAACTTCGACGAGGAGCTGAAGGCGGCCCGCAATGCTCCCTCCATAGCGATCCTCGCGCCGATTGATGCCCTCGGTCAGGAACTGGTCGAGGAGGTAGCCGTTGGCTCCGTGGATCTCGACACCGTCGAAGCCAGCCTCCCTCGCGAGCGCGGCCGCGCTGGCAAAGCCTGCCACCGCTTCACCGAGATCCGCCTCCGACATCGCACGAGGAATACGGTAGGGGCCATTGCCGCGATAGAACGCCATTTGCTCGCCCTTGGGACGCAGGGCGGAAGGGCCGATGCTATGGTCCCGATGGATGTTGCCTTGCGCCAGGGCCCCAGCGTGCATCAACTGCGCAACGATCCGCCCGCCTGCTTCGTGAACAGTGCTGACGACCTGTCGCCACGCCTCGACCTGTTCGGCATCAGCGAGGCCGGGCTGGTACTGGTAGCCCTGTGAGAATGCCTTGTCGGTGTAGATGCCCTCCGTCACGATCAGGCCGAAGCCGCCTTCCGCGAATGAACGGTAATAGGCGGCCATACCTTCGGTGGCACGGCCATCGACGGTTGCACTCACGCGCGTCATGGGCGCAACGACAAGCCGGTTGGATAGAGCGAGCCTGCCGATCCGGACGGGGGAGAAGAGACTCTCCTCCGCCCTCTGGCGAGGCAGGCCGGAAGCGGGGTTGCCAGTCATCTTACCGGCCCTCCCCTGGCACTGCCGCAATCGCCTCGATCTCGATCATCACCCTGGAATCGTAGAGGCCCTTGACCTCAGCGATCGTGTCGGCGGGATAAGGCGCGCTCCAGAACCTGCGGCGAAGCTCGACCACGTCCTTGAACTGAGCCTGCATGTCGGTGACGAAAATCGTCACCTTGACGACATCCTTCAGGCTGGCACCGCCCGCTTCGAGGGCACGCCGCAAATTGGAGAAGGCCTGCTCGCCCTGGGCTAGGAATCCGCCCTCCACGACCTTGCCCTCGTCATCATAGCCGGCCTGGCCCGATACGAAGAGAAGGTTGCCGACCTTGATGGCCTGCGACAACAGATACGGCTCGTAGGGGTCGGGCCGCGTGACAACTTGCTCGAACATCTTTTCATCTCATCTGTGAATGGACTGGCCGCGTCGCGAGATGAATTTCATTCATCCAATCGGTGTGCCCGTCCGGCGATGAGATGAATGTGTGCGTTCACGCCAAGGACAACAAACGCGAAATCCTCACTCGATAACTGAATCAAACTCACTCATAATCAGGCAAGTTGTGAGCTCAATCATTGGACCTCCGTGATGCGACGCCTGCCGCCCTTATCCTCGCTGCGGGCATTCGAAGCTGCGGCGCGTCATGGCAGCTTCAAACGAGCCGCCTCCGAGCTGCTGGTCACGGCCACTGCGGTCAGCCACCAGATCCGGACGCTCGAGGAGCACCTCGATGTGCGCCTGTTCGACCGCCAGACGCGGCGTGTCAGTCTGACCGAACAAGGCCGGGCGCTCTATCTCGTGCTGCGCGATGGCTTCGACGCCTTCGCCGCAGCGATCGAGCGCATTCGGTCAGAGCGGAAACGGCCGGTCATCACGATCTCGGCGACCGTAGCCTTCTCTGCGAAATGGCTGGTGCCGCGCGTCGCCGGCTTCCAGAAAGCCCACCCCGGCATCGATCTGCGGCTGCACGCATCAGACGATGTTGTCGATCTGCACTCGGGCCAGGTCGACCTGGCGATCCGATATGGCCATGGCAGCTATCCCAATCTCGACGCGCGCCAACTCATCGCAGACCGGTTCGCCCCGGTGGTCAATCCGGTGCTGGACGTCCACCAGCCCGCCGATCTCACGAAGGTGCCGCTCATCCATTTCGAATGGCGCAGCGCAGATCCCGATCATCCGACCTGGCCGATCTGGTTCGAGCGGACAGATATGCGGCCCGATGCGAAATCGGCCTTGCGCTTCACCGATGAAAGCCAGGCGATCCAGGCTGCAGTCGCCGGCCAGGGAGCGGCGCTGCTCAGCCTGGCGCTCGTGAGGGAGGAACTCGATGCAGGCCGGCTCATCCAGCCATTCGGCCCAACGCTACAGGGACTGACCTATTCCGTGGTGACCCTGCCGAGCCGCTCCAAGGAGGCGCTTGTGCACGCGGTTCGCGACTGGCTGATTGCGGAAGCAGCGCGTTAGCTCAATCACCCGGCTTCTTCTTGCCCGTGAGCAGGGCATAGATCGCCATGGCGTGGCCATGGCCGAGATCGAAATCCGCTTTCAGCCAGTCTACGACCTGCCCTGCCTTGACGCCCGGCCTGAGCCTGCCCGCTTCCGAGAGGCCCTTCGCGTCGGCAAGTGCCTGCAGCTCCTCAGGCCCCTTGCCGGTTTTCTGCTTGATGGTGTCGAGATAGGCCTGAAAGGACATTGCGTCTCACGATGTTCGTTTGTCGGGAGCGGAACCGTAGCGACGCTGGATGCATCCGCAATCCCCAGGGCGGGACAGGCGCATAATCCGCCCCCCCTAACGCCGCGCCTTGAAGAACCCGCGCAACAGATCCGCCGCCTCGCTTTCAGCGATGCCGCCATAGACATCCGGCGCATGGTGGCATGTCGGGCTGGCATAAAGCCTGACACCGTTCTCGACCGCGCCTCCCTTGGGATCGGAGGCGCCGAAATAGAGTCGCCTGATCCGGGCGAAGGAAATCGCGGCAGCGCACATCGGGCAGGGTTCGAGCGTGACGTAGAGATCGCAGCCGATCAGCCGTTCGCTGCCGATTTCTTCGCAGGCGCGCCGCAAGGCCAGCATCTCGGCGTGTGCGGTCGGATCCTTCAGCTCGAGCGTGCGGTTGCCGGCACTGGCCAGGATGGTTCCGTCCCTGACGACCACGGCTCCGACCGGCACCTCGCCCCTGGCACCTGCCGCCCGGGCCTCCGCGAGGGCGAGATCCATCCCCTCCAGCTCGGCACGCTTCGATTGCAGCATGAAACCTCTGCTTTGGCGCTCGCGAGGCATGATACGCTCTGCTACAAGCGCCGGCTGTGCAGGAGCGATGATGAGCGACGACAACAACCAGAAAAGCCGTGGTCCACGCAAGGGCGGTGGAGCTGGCGGCAAAGGCGGCGGGTTTGGCGGAGGCGACGGCAAAGGCCGTGGCCCGTCACGCGGTCGCCCACCTTCGGGCGGAGATCGCCCGCCATTCCGTGGCCGTTCGGGCGATGACAGGCCGCGCCGCGATGCCGGGAGCGAGGGCGAACGCCCCGCCCGTCGCTTCGACAGGCCCGCAGGCCAGCGTGACGGCGCACCGCGCCCGCCGCGCGAGGGCGGCGAACGGCCGTTCCGCAGCAGGACCGAGGGCGAACGCGCTCCGTTTCGTGCGCGTTCGGGAGATGATCGCCCTTCGCACAGGACATCCGAAGGCGGCGAACGCCCCGCCCGGCGCTTCGACAAGCCGGCCGGCCGACGCGACGACGCCCCGCGCCCGCCGCGCGAGGGCGGCGAAAGACCGTTCCGCAGCAGGACCGAAGGCGAACGCGCCCCGTTTCGTGGTCGCTCGGGAGATGATCGCCCTTCACACAGGACATCCGAAGGCGGCGAACGCCCCGCCCGGCGCTTCGACAAGCCGGCTGGCCGACGCGACGACGCCCCGCGCCCACCGCGCGAGGGTGGTGAAAGGCCGTTCCGAGCCCGCTCCGAGGGCGAGCGCAGCACGAGCCGTCCGCCCCGCGAAGGTGCGGCCCCCCGCGGCAGGAGCTTCGGCGACCGGGATGCTGGCGCACCGCGCTTCGACAGGCCACGCGCCGAGCGGCACGACCGTCCGCGCGGCGACGACCGGGCTCATCGTCCGCGCCGCGAGGATGCCGAGCCCCAGGCACCGGGCGCAGTCCTCCTGCCCTCGATCGAGCCGGAGCGCATCGCCAAGGTGATGGCGCGCGCCGGCGTCGCCTCGCGCCGCGATTGCGAGGCGATGATCGCCGAAGGCCGCGTCAGCGTGAACGGCAAGGTGATCGAAAGCCCGGCACTCGATGTCGGACCGAGCGACGTGATCCTCGTCGATGGCGAGCCATTGCCGGCGCGCGAGCGCACTCGGCTCTGGCTCTATCACAAGCCGCGCGGGCTGGTGACGACGAACCATGATCCCGAAGGCCGCCCGACCGTATTCGAGGCCCTGCCCGAGGACCTGCCGCGCGTTCTCTCGATCGGCCGCCTCGACATCAACACCGAGGGGTTGCTGCTGCTGACCAATGACGGCGGACTGGCACGCGTGCTCGAGCTGCCGGAAACCGGCTGGCTCCGGCGCTATCGTGTGCGCGCCTTCGGCAGCATCACGCAGGACAAGCTCGACACACTGCGCGATGGCGTCACCATCGACGGCATCAGCTACGGGCCCGTCCTGGCACGTTTCGAACGCGAGCAGGGCTCGAACACTTGGCTCGTGGTCGACCTGAGAGAGGGCAAGAACCGCGAGGTCAAGACCGTCCTCGAGCATCTCGGCCTTGCCGTGAACCGGCTGATCCGGGTCTCCTTCGGGCCGTTCCAGCTCGGCGATCTGCCGGAGGGTGAGATCGACGAGATCCGCTCCCGCGTGATCAAGGACCAGCTCGGCGAAGAGCTAATGGCCAAGGCCGGCGTCGATTTCGAGGCACCGCGCCGCGATGAGTTGCCGGCGGCGCCCAAGCGCGCGCCTGCGGGCGAGGATCGCCCGCGCCGCCGCGAGGGTGGCGAGGAGCGTGGGGCGCGCGGCAGTGGGCGTCCGGTTTCGCAGGACACCCGCAGCGAGAAGCCTTGGAAGCGCACCGTCTGGCGCGATGAGGAGGCCGAGCCGCAACGTGAGCGCCGCTCGGCCCCAAGGCGTGGCGCCGATCCGAAGGAGGCGCGGCAGGCCCGCGAGGCGACCGGCCAGATCGAACGCAAACGCGACAAGGCGATTGCCGATCCGAAGGGACGCCGCGTGCTGGTCGAGCGCGTCAGCGCGCCGGCACGAGAAGAAGCGCCCGCCCGCCCGGCTCGTGCCGAGCGTACCGGGCCGGGAGCCCGCGGAGCGCGCCCGCAGGAGCGCGGCGCGTCACCCCGCGGCCTTGGTGACCGGCCTCAGCGCCGTCCACGCGATGAGGGGGCCGGCGGACAGGATCGCAGCGACGAGCGTCCATGGCAGGAGCGCGCGCCACGCGGCGAACGCCCTGAGCGCGCCCCTCGTGAGGGACGCGAGCGACCCGCCCGACCTTTTGCCGAGCGTCAGGGCGATGACCGTCCGCGCGGTCGCAGCTTCGGCGACAGGCCAAGCGGCGGCAGACCGTCCGGCGACCGCCCGCACGGGCGCGGCGCTGGCGGCAAGCCCGGCGGCGGACGTCCCTTTGGCGGTAAGCCCGGCGGCAAGGGACCGCGTCCCGGTGGCGGCGGCCGCGGCAAGCGTGACTGAGAGTAGCGCCTGATGAGAATCGTCGGCGGCCGCTTCGGCGGCCGGCCCCTGGCCGGCCCCAAGCCGGGTATCGGCACGATCCGCCCGACCTCCGACCGGTTGCGCGAATCGCTCTTCAACGTGCTCGCCCATGCCTATGACGACGTGGTCGAGGGCGCGCGCGTGCTCGATCTCTTCGCCGGAACCGGCGCGATGGCGTTCGAAGCGCTCTCGCGCGGTGCCGGCTTTGCACTGCTGGTCGATGACGGCACCGAGGCACGCGGCCTGATCCGCGAGAACCAGATGACGCTCGAGCTCGCCGGCCTGAGCCGTATCTTCCGCCGCGATGCGACCAAGCTCGGCCCGATCGGGCCGATGGCGCCTTTCCAGCTCGTCTTTTGCGATCCGCCCTATCGCAAGAATCTTGGCGAGAAGGCGCTCATCTCGGCACGCGATGGCGGCTGGCTGGCCGCTGGTGCGCTGATCGTGCTTGAGGAAGCGGCGGGGGTCGAGATCGCCCTGCCCGGCGACTTCGAGGAGCTGGAGCGACGCGACTATGGTGAAACCCAGGTCTGGATCCTGCGGGCGCCCTGAGGGCTTCACCGCCGCCCGAACAGCTTCTCGATATCGTTCAGCTTGAGCTCGACATAGGTCGGGCGGCCATGGTTGCACTGGCCGGAATTGGGCGTGACYTCCATCTCGCGCAGGAGCGCATCCATCTCCTCGGGCCGCAGGCGCCGGCCGGCACGCACCGAGTTGTGGCAGGCCATCGTCGCCAGCACATGGTCGAGGCGCCGTTCGAGCGATCCTGAATCGCCATGCTCGGCGAGCGTATCGGCGACGTCGCGAACTAGCTTCTGCAGATTGCCGCCAGCCAACGCGCTCGGCGCCTCGCGCACCAGCACGGCACCGGATCCAAAGGATTCGATGGTCAGGCCGAGCGAAGCAAGGTCACCGGCGACAGCGATCAGGCGGTCGGCGTCGACCGGATCGAGCTCGACCACTTCCGGCAGCAGCAGAGCCTGGCGGGCAATACCCGTCCTGGCCCTCTCGGCCTTCAGCCGTTCATAGACCAACCGCTCATGCGCCGCGTGCTGGTCGACGATGACCATGCCGTCACGTGTCTGGGCGAGGATATAGGTTTCATGGACCTGCGCCCGCGCGGCGCCAAGCGGGCGGTCGAGGGCATCCTGCGCCGGCTCGGCGACATGGGCTCGCGCATCGGCCGATGGCATCACGAAACCCGTGAAATCGGCCTGCCGCGCCTCGCCGAACCCGGCCGATGGCGACGCCCAGGCAGGTGCGGACGGCAGCATTGGACGCTGCACTGACGGCTGCTGCCCGGCCCCAGAGAAGACCGCGCGGAAGGCTTCCAGCGTCCGGGCGCCACCTGTCGTCGTGGCGCGGTGCCCGGCCTCGGCCAAGGCGGCCTTCAGGCCGGATACCACGAGGCCGCGGACCAGGGCCGGATCGCGGAAGCGGACTTCGCTCTTGGCCGGATGGACGTTGACGTCGACGAAGCGCGGATCGCAGATCACATCGAGAAACAGCATCGGGTGCCGGTCGGAGGGCACCACATCGGCATAGGCGCCGCGCACCGCCGACAGCAGCAGCTTGTCCCGCACCGGCCGGCCATTGACCGCCAGATGCACGCCGGCAGAGGTCCCTCGATGGAAGGTGGGCAGCCCGGCGAAACCGGTGACCCGAATGCCCTCGCGCGCCACGTCGAGCCGCAGCGCATTCTCGGGAAAATCACGGCCGAGCGCCCGCGACAGCCGGCGCAGCAGCCCTTCCTCGCCGATCGCCTCAGCTGGCCAGTCGAAGCCGGTGACATGGTCACCTTCGAGGGAGAAGCGGATGGTCGGATGGGCGATGGCATGTCGCCGCAACATCTCGGAGACGGCCTGCGCCTCCGCCCGATCGCTCTTCAGGAACTTGAGGCGGGCCGGGGTGAAGATGAAGAGATCGCTGACCTCGATGCGCGTGCCGGGCGCAGCAGCGGCCGGACGAACCACGCCCTTCTCGCCAGCCTCGACGACGAGGCCGTGGCCCTGCGAAGCCTCGCGCCGGCGCGTGGTGATCGCAAGCCGCGCCACCGAGCCGATCGACGGCAGCGCCTCGCCGCGGAAACCGAGAGACTGGATCGCGAAGAGATCGCCATCCGGCAGCTTCGAGGTGGCATGGCGCTCGACCGACAGCGCCAGATCCTCGGGCGACATGCCGGAGCCGTCATCGACGACGCGGATCAGCTCGCGGCCGCCGGCCGCAATGGTCACGGCGATCGCGCGCGCACCGGCATCGATGGCGTTCTCGACCAACTCCTTCACGGCAGCAGCCGGCCGTTCGATCACCTCGCCGGCGGCGATGCGATCGACCAGGATAGGATCGAGACGGCGAACGGTCATGCTGAGCCCGGCAAAAGGGAGCGAGCGCGGAAACCCGAATCGTCAGCCGCGCCCTTCGGCAAGATAGCGCTTGGCGAGGAGTTTCGCCTCTTCGACCGCCGGCTGATCGAACGGATCGACGCCCATGGCGTAGCCCGTCAGGATCGTTTCCAGCATGAAGTGCATGAGGATCTCGCCATGCACCGTCTCGTCGACATGATCGACATGGAGGCGGCGCACCGCGCGGCCGTTCTTGGCGAAGGTATCGATCATGGCGACGCCCTGCGCCGCGACGAGATCGCCGATCGTCTTGCCGGCGAAACCGTCCTCGCCGATCTTCTTCGCCAGAGCAGCATCGATCCCCGGGCCCCTGCCCTTGGTGCTGAGGGTCAGAACGGTGAAGAACTTGTCCTTCGGCCCGGCGAGATAGAGCTGCTGCTGCGAATGCTGGTCGACGGGCCCGAGCGCCGCGACCGGCTGGGTGCCCTGTCCGTCCTTGCCGAGGCTCTCGGCCCAGAGCTGGACCCACCAGCGCGTCAACAGGGCGAGCTTGTCGGCATAGGGCATCAGCACTGCGATGCCCTTGCCAGAGCGCATGGCGGCGAGGTGCAGGGCCGCACCCAGCGCAGCCGGGACCTCGCGGACGCCCTTACCCGCCAGCAGGGGAGCAAGTGCCTTGGCCGCACCGTTGCGCAGGGCTTCGATATCGAGGCCGAGGATCGCGGCCGGCAGCAGACCGCAATTGGTCAGGACCGAGTAGCGCCCACCCACGCCGGTATGATGGTCGAGGAAGGGTGCATCGAACGGCTCCAGCAGGGCACGCAGCGGGTGCAGCTTGCCGGGCTTGGCCGGCTCGGAGAGCCCCTGGAAATGCCGGCCAATCTCACCATCGGGGATACCGGCGGCGCGCAGGGCGGTGATCGCCGCGATGCTCTGCAGCAGGGTTTCTCCGGTGCCGCCTGATTTGGAGATGGCCACGAACCTGGTCGACTTGAGCGGCAGTTTCGTGAGCAGGGAGGCAAATGTCTCAGGATCGAGATTGTCGATGAAATGCACGCGCGGCGTGGGCGCGAAGCTCGACAGGCCGGCAATGCCGTAGCCGGCGAGCTGGGCCAGCGTCTGGCCACCGAGGCTGGAGCCGCCCGTGCCGAGGATCAGGATATCAGTCGCGCCTTCGCGCAGGCGTTTTGCGGCAGCATGGACTGGTGCCAGATCAGCCGTATCGGCCGGCAATCCCAGCAGGGGCAGCGACTTCGCGTCTGCCTCGCCCTTCAGCCGCGCCAGCGCGGGCGCGAGAGCGGCCAGTGCCTTCTCGAAGGCAGCATCGGGGATGCCACCGGCGCGGGTCGCCGAAGAGCCGTTGCGCAACGCGCTTGATGTCGGCGAGCGTCACGGCGGCGAAGAGCTGGTTGCGCTCGGCGAGGAATTCCGGGCCGAAGCCGTTCACCGCCAGGCCCAGCAGCTCGGCAGCGATCTTCGGCGAGGTATCGAAGCGCAGGGGATATGAGCCGATGATGTAGCGCTTGGCCTCTTCGACCTCGTGCTCGGTCGGCCCCTCGGAGGCAAGCTTCATCATCTCCTCGCGAATGACGGCAAGCGACTCGGCCGCGCGGTCGTTGCGCGTCGCGGTGCCGCCGACCAGCATGGCGCTCTCGCGCAGCGGCAGCAGGCTCGACGACACGCCATAGGCAAGGCCGCGCTTCTCGCGCACTTCAAGGAACAGGCGCGAGGTGAAAGCGGAGCCACCCAGGATATGGTTCAACACGCTGGCGGTGATAAAATCCGGATCGCGGCGCATCAGGCCCGGACCGACGAAGCGCAGCACGGTCTGCGGCACATCGAGATCGATGACATGCGTCTCGCCAAGCCCCTGCACGGGAACGGGGTCGGTCGGGACCGGTCGAGCTGTGCCGATCGGGAGCGCGGCAAAGAGCTGATCGAGCCGCTGCGCCAGTTCTTCCGCCGTGATGTCACCGACCACGACGATCTTGAGGCCGGCGCGGGTCAGCAACTCGCGCGAGAGCGACTTCAATCCCGCGGGCTTCGTGCGCGAGACGCTGTCGATATCGCCCTTCTCCGGACGGCCATAGGCGTGGCCAGGATAGGCCGCCGCATAGAGAGCATTGCGGCAGAGCGTCTCCGGATTCTGCGCCTGACGCTGCAGGCCAGCGACGACCTGCGACTTCACGCGCTCCACGGCATCAGCATCGAAGCGCGGCGCGTTCAGCGCCAGGGCCAGCAGCGAGAACGCCTCGTCGCGATGGCGCGACAGGGTCTGCAAATGGCCGTGGAAATCGTCGCGACGGGCGTCGAAGCCCAAGCTGATGGCGTGGTCGGCAAGCTGGCCGTGGAATGCTTCCGCGTCGAGATCGCCAGCCCCCTCATCGAGCAGACCCGAGACGAGGTAGGCGCTGCCGGCAGCATTGGCGGGGTCGCGTGTCGCACCACCGTCGAAGGCGAAATCGATCGCGATCAACGGCAGGCTGTGCTCCTCGACCAGCCAGGCCTCGATACCGGAGGTCGAGCGGACCTGCTGGACCGCCACCGAGGGGCCGGCAAGCGTGGAACCCGGGGTGGGGATGGGCGCGTTCATGTCGCTTCCTGACGGTGGGACGATGTCATCCCACCCGCATGAGAAAGGGGGCGCGGACTCAAGCTGCCGGCAAGAGCAGCCCGGTGACCGAACGGTCGGGCCGCAGATAGCGGCGCGCGGCCTCGATGACGGCCTCGCGTGTCACGGCTTCGATCCGTTCCGGCCAGGCCAGGACGTCCTCGACGGTTTCGCCGACGGCCAGCGAGGCACCGAAGATACGAGCGAGCGAAGATTGGCTGTCCCGGGCGAAGATGGTCTCCGCCACCAGCCGCGTGCGAGCGCGGCTCAACTCGATCTCGCTCGGCCCATCGGCAAGGAAGGTCGCGAGCGCCGCATCCAGGCCAGCTTCGAGCGCAGCCATGTCGATGCCCGGGCGTGGGCTGGTCGACATCTGAAAGGCAGCACGATCGACCATCGAGCCCATGAAATAGGCGCTGGCACCGGCTGCGAGTTCCTGCTCGACGCAAAGCTGGCGATAGAGCCGCGACGTGGTGCCGCCGCCGAGGATATCGGCCACCAGTTCGAGTGCGAATGCCTCGCTGCGATCGCCGCTGAGATAGGTCGGCGTGAGCCAGCCCCGCCGCAGGGACGGCTGGCGCACACGCGGATCGCTGAGCGAGACCCGGCGCGCCGCGCGCGGAGCGGGCTCGGCCGGGCGCTTGCGCACCGGGGCCTGTCCGCGTGGCGCGATCTGGCCATAGGTCGCCTCGGCAAGCGTGCGCACCTCGTCGAGATCGGTATCGCCGGCGACGACCAGGATCGCGTTCTCCGGCGTGTAGAAGCGCTGATAGTAGGTGAAGGCGTCGTCGCGCGTCAGGCCCTCGATCTCGTGCTCCCAGCCGATGATCGGCGTGCCATAGGGATGATGCACGAAGAGCGCGGAGGAGAACTCCTCCCCCAGTTGTGCAGCCGGGTCGGCATCGACGCGCATGCGTCGCTCTTCGAGCACGACATCGCGCTCGGGCGCGACCACGCTCTCATCGAAGGCGAGCCCGGTCATCCGGTCCGCCTCGTAGTCCATCATGGCGCGCAGATGTTCCTTCGGCACGCGCTGGAAATAGGCGGTGTAATCGAAGGAGGTGAAGGCGTTCTCCTGGCCGCCATAGCCCGCGACGATCTTGGAGAACTCGCCGGCCGGCCAGCGCGCCGTGCCCTTGAACATCAGGTGCTCGAGGAAATGCGCGATGCCGGACTTGCCGGCCGGATCATCGGCCGAGCCGTTGCGGTACCAGACCATATGGGTGACGACCGGCGCGCGCCTGTCCGGCACGACCACGACGTCAAGCCCGTTGGCGAGCCTGAAGGCTTCGACTGGAACCGACAAGCGTGCAGTCGGAGTATGAACCGTCATTTCAGGGTGGCACCTTCGCGGCAGGAGTGACCTTCGATATAGGCGCGATTACGCGCCGCGCCAGCGCGCGGCGCTCGCCATCACGGTTTTTCAGCGAAGGGTCAGGGCGTGCTCGGCGACGGCAGACCCTGCACGAATTCCTTCTGGCCCGTGCTGTTGGTGTCTTCACGCGGCCCGCCCCGACCGGGTCCGAGCGGCGCCGTACCAGCCGGCTTGCGGTAGCCGGTCGGCGGATCGCTCAGCAAGCGGCGCTGCGGCTCCTGGCCATGAACCAGGTTCGAGGTATCGGTGGCAGCCTGGCGCGCCGCCAATTCACGACCGGCACGGATCGGACCGATATTCTCCTCGAAGGTCTTGCTCTGGGTCTCCGGTGGTGCCTGAACCTGTCCGCCGGTCACGCGACCGCGACGCAGTTCCTGCTGGCTGAGCAGCGGGGTCTGGTTCAGCTTGTATTTCTCGCGCTCGGTCGCCGGAATCAGAGCGTCCTTGGCGTCCGCACGGCGGGCTGCAACATCGGGATCATTCGGCCATGCAGCCGTACGCTGCGAGGCCGGATCTTGCGGACGCGGCAAGGCGGAAGACGGCGGCACCACCAGCGGCGGGCGCTGGCGATACTCGATATCGGGCCCCTCCCCCGGCATCAGTCCAAAGGTCCGCATGGCGTTCTGGAAAAACATGCCTTCCTGAGCCGAGGCGGGAAGCGCGGCCGCGATCATGCTCCCAGCGAGCAGGATGCGGATTGCGCGAGCGCGATTGGCCATCTCAAAACCTCCGTGAAGGAACCTGCGTTCCTGTCCGTGTTTCGCCGTGTTGCACCAAGGGAAGGGCAAAAGCATGGCGACGCGCCTCAAGCCTGTGCAGACTTTGAGGCGTCAGGGCGGAAGGACTCATACAGGAGACCGAGCACACCGACAACGATAGCCGCATCGGCAATGTTGAAGATGTACCAACTGAAGCTGCCATAATGCAGGTGAACGAAGTCGACGACGGCACCGTACACAGCCCGGTCGACGCCGTTACCAAGCGCGCCGCCGACGATGAGTGCGAGACTTGCGACCGTCAGCCGGTCCGTTGCCCGCCACATMCAGCGGCTAAGCCAGATCGCCGCGACGACGGAAAGCAGCACCAGCAGCCAGGGCCCGAGGTTCCCCTCCTGCTGGAACAGCCCATAGGAAATGCCGCGGTTCCAGGCCAGCACGATGGTCATGAAGGACGTTAGGTCATAGGGACCGGTTTCWCCCAGGTGCAAACCGAAGACCAGCCAGAGCTTCAACGCCTGGTCCAGCACGAAGACCAGCGCGACGATCCAGATCCCGAAGCGGCGCAGCGACGTCATCGCCCGGCCGCCTTGCCGAGCTCCCGCAAGGCCCTGGCGTCGCGCGGAGTGACATCGGGATGGTCGCGCTCGGCGGTCGCTGGATCGAAATACTTCCAGGAGCGAGCGCATTTCACGCCGCTGGCCCGGACCGGGACGACCGCGACGCCGGGCACCTCCGGAAGCCGGAAGCCATCCTCGGGCCCTTCGCCCGCAACAATCTTGACACCCGACGTGATGCAGATCTCGGCGAGATCGACCCCCGACAGCGCCGCCAGCAGGTCGGGATCGGCGATGTGAACCTCCGGCGCGGCTTCGAGCGACGAGCCGATGCGCTTGGCCGCTCGTTCCAGTTCGAGTGCCCCGGTGACGACACGCCGAACGCGGCGGATCTTGCTCCAGCGCTCGGCCAGCTCCGGATCGAGCCAGCTCTGCGGAGCCTCGGCAAAGGCTTCGAGATGCACGGAGCCACCCAGCGTCTTCAGCTCCGGATAGCGCTCGAGCCAGGCTTCCTCGGTGGTGAAGACCAGGATCGGCGCCAGCCAGGTTGCGAGACAGCGCAGGAGATGGTCGACCACTGTCAGCGCACTCTTGCGGACATGGCTCGATAGCGGGTCGCAATAGAGCGCGTCCTTGCGGACGTCGAAATAGAAGGCGGACAGCTCCGTGTTCATGAACTGCGAGAGCRGCGTCACGACCCGCTTGTAATCATAGGTCCGATAGGCCTCCTCGACCTGCGGCCCGAGCTCCGCAAGGCGGTGCAGCATCAACCGCTCGAGCTCGGGCATCGACGCCGGYGAGGCGACGCGGATGTCCTCGCTGAAATGCGCGAGCGTGCCGAGCATCCAGCGCATGGTGTTGCGCAGCTTGCGGTAGGTCTCGACGAAGGTCTTGAGGATTTCCTTGCCGATGCGCAAATCGTCGGAATAGTCCGCCGCCGCGACCCAGAGGCGCAGGATGTCGGCGCCGGATTCCTTGATGACGTCCTGCGGTGCCGTGACATTGCCCTTCGACTTCGACATCTTCTCGCCCTTCTCGTCGAGACAGAAGCCGTGGGTCAGCACGATGTCATAGGGCGCCCGGCCGCGCGTGCCGCAGCTTTCGAGCAGGCTCGAATGGAACCAGCCGCGGTGCTGGTCAGACCCTTCCAGATACATCACCCGGTCATTGCCGCCCTCGCCGCGCCGGCGGGCCCGCAGGTCCGGACGCTTCTCCAGCGTGAAGGCGTGGGTCGAGCCTGAATCAAACCAGACATCGAGCACGTCTGTGACGCGCTCATACTTCTGCGGATCGTAGCCGAAGGGCTTCAGGAAGCGCGCTCCGTCGACATCGGTGAACCAGGCATCGGCCCCCTCGATCTCAAAGGCATCGGCGATGGCAGCGTTGACCCTCGGATCGACGAGGATCGTGCCGCTGTCCTTCTCGACGAAGACGGTGATTGGCACGCCCCAGGCGCGCTGGCGCGAGACAACCCAGTCAGGACGGTTGGCGATCATGCCGGTGATGCGGTTCTCGCCGGCCGCCGGAACCCATTCGGTTTCCTTGATCGCCCTGAGCGCGCGGTTGCGCAACGTATCGACATTTCCGCCCGGCGTGGACGGAACATCGGGACCGCCCAGCGCTTCGCCGAGCGGCTTGTCCATGGCGATGAACCATTGCGGCGTGTTACGGAAGATGACCGGCTTCTTCGAGCGCCAGCTATGCGGGTACTGATGCTTCAACCGGCCGCGCGCGATGATGGTGCCGCTCGCCGCCAGCGCCTTGATCACGGCGTCGTTGGCGTCGCCCTTCTCGCCCTTGTCGGTGATGACCTGCCGGCCCTCGAAGCCCGGCGCATCCTTGGTGAAGCGACCATCGGCATCCACGGTGTAGGGGATATGCGTATCGATTCCGCGCTCGGCGAGCTTGCGGCCACTCGCCATCCAGATATCGAAATCCTCGCGACCATGGCCGGGAGCGGTGTGGACGAAGCCCGTACCGGCATCGTCGGTGACATGGTCACCGTCGAGCAACGGCACATCGAAATCGTAGCCGTGGCCGCGCAGCGGATGGGCGGCGGTCAGGCCATTCAGCTCGGCGGCATCGACATCGCGCACCAGTTCGAAGGCGTCGACCTTGGCCGCCTTGAACACGCTCTCGGCGAGAGCCTTCGCCAGCACATAGGTCGCGCCGACCTTCGCCCAGTTGCCCTCGGCCGCCGCGGTCACCCGATAGAGCCCATAGGCGATCTTGTGGTGGAAGGAGATCGCCCTGTTGCCTGGGATCGTCCAGGGGGTCGTCGTCCAGATCACGACCGAGGCGCCGGCCAGAGCATCCGCTCCCGACGCGACGGGAAAGGCCACGAACACCGTATCGCTCGTATGCTCCTCGTACTCGACCTCCGCCTCGGCCAGCGCGGTCTTCTCGACCACCGACCACATCACCGGCTTGGAGCCGCGATAGAGCTGGCCCGTTTCGGCGAACTTCATGATCTCGCGGGCGATCTGCGCCTCGGCCGGGAACGCCATGGTCAGGTAGGGATCGGCCCAGTCGCCCTCGACACCGAGGCGTTTGAACTCCTCGCGCTGAACGTTGACCCAGTGCTCGGCAAAGGCACGGCATTCCTTGCGGAATTCAACGACCGGCACATCGTCCTTGTTCAGGCCCTTGGCCCGGTATTGCTCCTCGATCTTCCACTCGATCGGCAGGCCGTGACAATCCCAGCCCGGGACATAGTTGGCATCATGGCCGAGCATCTGCTGCGAGCGGACGACGAGGTCCTTCAGCACCTTGTTGAGCGCATGGCCGATATGGAGATGGCCGTTCGCATAGGGCGGGCCATCATGCAGGATGAACCGGTCGCGGCCCTTCGCGCTCTCGCGCAGCTTGCGATAGAGCTCGATCGTCTGCCAGCGGGCGAGCAGTTCCGGCTCGCGTTGCGGCAAGCCGGCGCGCATCGGGAATTCGGTCTGAGGCAGGAACAGCGTCTGCGAATAATCAACGCTTTTCGATGGGGCGGAATTGGATTGGTCGTTCATGATCCGGCTCGGGCAGCTGGACTGGCGGGCCATGCATGGCTGGCGCGTCACCGGTCCTTAAGGACAAGGGAAAGCGGCGGTCATCCCGGCTTGCGCGGACGCCTGCGATCAGCGCAGGGCAGCGTCAGCCGGGCCCGTAATTCGCCGGAGCAATTCTATGATCTGGGCGCAATGAGCGAGCATGAACGGCTTCTAACAGGGGCAGGTTAAGGAAGGAAGGGCGGTGTTTGCGCCAGAATGGCGCGGGCCCGGGCACTGTCCTTGTCCATCTGCATGATGAGGGCTTCGAGCGAGTCGAATTTTTCCTCGCCCCGCAGCCAGGCGATCAGTGCGACATCGACGATCTTGCCATAGAGATCGCCTGCGAAATCGAAGAGGAAGGTCTCGAGCCGCGGCGCACCGTCATCGAAGGTCGGGCGACTGCCGAAGCTCGCCACGCCGTCGCGCCAGATGCCGTCGACCTTCATCCTGACGGCATAGATGCCGAATTTCAGGCGGCAATCACGGGCGAGATGCATGTTGGCGGTGGGGTAACCGAGGTCACGCCCACGCTTGTCGCCATKGGCGATCTCGCCGCGCACGAACCAGGGCCGCCCAAGGAACGCCGCTGCGCGGCCGACATCTCCGGCTTCCAGCGCGGTGCGGATCAAGGTCGAGGAGACCGGCTCCCCCGCCCAGGAATAGGGCGGGACCACCGTGACCAGGACACCGCGCGCGCCCGCCCTCGCCTGCAGCATCTCGGGCGAGCCGGCGCGGCCCTTGCCGAAATGGAAGTCGTAGCCGCAGACGAGCCCCCCGACGCCGAGCCGCTCGAGCAGCAGGTCATCGACGAAACTCTCGGCGCTCACGGCCGCAATGGCGCGATCGAAGGGCAACACGAAGCTTCGCTTCAGCCCGGCCTGGGCGAGCAGCTCCCCCTTGACGTCGGGCGGCGTCAGCCGAAAGACCGGCTGCTCGGGGCTGAAGACCGATCGGGGATGCGGCTCGAAGGTGAAAGCGGCAGCCTCGCGGCCCTGCTTGGCCGCCATGGCGACCGCGACATGAGCGAGTTCGGCATGGCCGCGATGGACACCGTCGAAATTGCCCAGCGCCAGCACCGCTCCGCGCAAGCTGTCCGGAACCGGGCTGTCGCCATCGAGGACGAAAACATGAGGCCGGCCTGAAGAAGGCGCGGCGGCAGGACGGGTCATGGCACGAAGGGTTCCGCCTCGGCGGGGCACGCCCGCGCGCGGCAGTCAATGGCGGTTCAGGCCAGCAGCGTCAAGGACACCGGACGCAAGCCCCCCTGCTTCAGGCCTTTGGCTTTGCCGGCGGCAAGGCGACCCAGGCCTCTCCCTCGAGCACGGCCTTGCCGTCGACGACACAGTCGCAGAACAGGCGCGCGCGCCGACGCTCGGCAACGAGTTCGACCACTTCGACCCGCGCCGTGACGACATCGCCGATCTTGACTGGAGCGAGGAACGTAAGCGTCTGCGACAGGTAGACGGCGCCCGGCCCTGGCAATTTCGTGCCGAGCAGCGCGGACACGAGACTCGCGGTCAGCATCCCGTGCGCAATGCGCTGGCCGAACTTCGTGCCCGCCGCGTAGCGCTCGCAAAGATGGATCGGATWGGCGTCCCCCGAGAGATCGGCGAAGAGCGAGACATCCCGCTCCATCACCGTGCGCATCAGGCTTTCGCTTTGGCCGATCGCGAGGTCTTCGAAAGCATGAACCTGATAGGAGACTGCGTTCATTGGTCCGGCTGCCGATGCAATTTCTATGTGCCGCCCTTGTTGCGGCGCAACATAGAATGCCACAGCCCCGGCGCCTCGGCCATGCGACTTTGGTGCCGCCGCCGGAGCGATGCTTCCCCTACGTCAGTTTTCGTTCAAATTAACCGCTTCGAAACGCCAGTGCCCTATCACTCCCGGCATGGTCGCCACTCACTGAAGGCGGTCCGCGCGCGGGTATTGCCCCGCGCTGCAGTCGTTACGCTTGGAGCACCAGAATGGCTCTCGATCCGTCCATGCCCATCCTCGTGGTCGACGACTACCAGACGATGGTCCGGATCATTCGGAACCTGCTCAAGCAGCTCGGATTCGAGAATGTCGACGATGCGTCGGACGGCTCGACCGCCATCGCCAAGATGCGCGACAAGAAATACGGCCTCGTCATCTCCGACTGGAACATGGAGCCGATGACCGGCTTCGAGCTGCTCCAGCGCGTGCGCGAGGAAGATGCCCTCGCGACGACGCCGTTCATCATGGTCACGGCCGAATCCAAGACCGAGAACGTCATCGCCGCCAAGAAGGCCGGCGTGAACAACTATATCGTCAAGCCGTTCAACGCCCAGACCCTGAAGGTCAAGATGGAAGCGGTCTGCCACGCCTGAGCGTGGCCGAACGTCACCAGACGAGTTGCGGAATCGCGTAATCCGGGCGGGCATGCTGCCCTGCGAACCAGCCGTGGCGCTCTTCCCACGATTTCTCGACAAGATCCTGGGCGTGAATGCCCGCCAGCACCATGACGCTCGCCGCGCCGAAGGCGTTCGCCCCGGCGATGTCGGTTCGAATGGCATCACCAATTGCGCAAATCCGGTCTGGCGGAACGGGCTTGCCACGCCGCGCTTCGGCGATATGCAGCGCCATTTCGTAGATCGGGCGATGCGGCTTGCCGGCATAGATCACCGTGCCGCCGATCTGCTCGTAAGCCAGCGCGAGCGAGCCGGCGCAGGGCACGATCTTGCCACCGCGATCGACCACCAGATCGGGATTGGCGCAGATCATCACGAGATCGCGTGCGACGAGATCGGCAAAGAGGCCGGCATAGGTC
>NZ_JBFTZN010000024.1:0-35464 GCF_056406775.1 Allobosea sp. P1_A7 | reverse complement strand
GGATTAGCGCGGACACAGGGCCGGCGTGGTAGTGTTCGCCGTGGACGAAGCGGGGGCCAGGAGGACTGCGTGGTGCTGAAGCTCGACGAACACGATATCCGCGACGGCGAGAGCAGCCGCGATTATGTGCGGCGCATCCCGCTTTGGCGGCAGGCGCTGTTGCTGTTGATTGGCGTCAGCGCGATCATCCTCCCGGTCTTCGGCCTGACGTTCGTGTTCTTAACTGCGCGGCAGATGATCGAGCAACTGCCGCTTTGGCTGAACCTCACCATCACCGCGAGCTTTCTGGTTCCTTGTGCCGTGGCATCATTCGTAACGGAATGGCCCATCCGGTGGCGAGCGCCAGACCGGTAGCAAATCTCACGATACTCTCGGCCTTCTGCCGTTCAACGCCCTCGGCAACGAGCGCGCGAAATGGAGAGGGGCGCGGTTGGCGCGGTTGGCCCGATCGGGATCGGAATCGCCTGGCTCTGGAGCGACCATGCCAAACGCGAGGAATGCGAGATGACGCTTTTCCCCTACTGCACCGTGCAACGGCGCGCCGGGTTTCCGAGTCAGCTCGGGCACTTGGCGCGAACGGATGAGGGCGTGGATTAACCCGGACAACCCGCTGACATGGTAGCGTTCGCCGTGCCGAAGCGTGGGGGGACAGGAGGACTGGTTGGTGCTGAAGCTCAACGAACACGATATCCGCGGCGAGAGCAGCCGCGATTATGTGCGGCGGATCCCGCTTTGGCGGCACGCGCTGTGGCTGCTGATCTGCGTCGCCATGATCATCATCTCGGTCATCGGCCTGGCGTTCTTGTTCGTGACCGCGCGACAGATGTTCGAGCGGCTCCCGTTCTGGCTGAACGTCCTCATCATCGCAAGTTATTTGGTTCCTATTGCCGTGGCAGCAATAGTGAAGGAGCTTCGCGAGCGCTGGTGACCGCCAGACCGGTCGCAAATCTCACGATTCTCTCGGCCTTCTGCCGTTCAAGGAGCACGCGAAACGGCGCCCGCATTCATGCGGGGCGCCGCCAACGACCTCAGGGCTTGCCAGGGGCGACGGGGGCGGCAGAGCTCGGCCAGGGTTCGAAAGTCGGCAAGCCGAATTTCCGCCCTTGAGACTGTGCCCCGCCATGGAATGCGGCGCGAAGCCGGGCGTCGATGGCGGCGCGCTCAGCCAGCGTGAGCGCCTCGCCGGCCAGGTATTTCTGGACAGGACCAGACCAGAGCGCGCGTCCGAACATAGGGGGGCCGAGGGTCAGGATTGCGGCAGTGGTAGGTTCCAGGGCATCCTTAGTGCCGCTGGCGATTGCGCCGAGCTGACCGATGGAAATAGCGCCCTGCGCCTTGGCGCTTTTCTCAAGCGGCGTCATGAGTTTACTGCCAGCTCGCGCGAGGCCGTCGAGGGCCCCCCCGCCCACATCAGCTTCCCTTCCCGCTACCACCTTCCACAGAGATTGAGGGGAAATGAGTTCGGTTGTCGCATCTTCGCGCGCTGCCTTGATTTCCTTCAAATTGGCATGCTGTCGACGCGCCGCCTGCCACGTCGCAGCATCATCCGGCGATAGCGAACGCAGCATATTGTCGTCGAGTGCGTCGCGCATCAGGTTCCAACCTTTCGCACGGTTTCCGCCGACCATGTCCGCGTTGTTTGCGAACTCCGTGCGCAGGGTCTGGTATTCTCTGCCTGTCATCGTGGTGCTGCCCGCTTTGAGGCGCCCGACGAGACCGCTTATGCTGTCGGGTGGAAGCTCATTTCCGTAGTGCCGATTGACTTTCCAGAGATCTTCTAGAAAATCTGGGTCCATCTGAAACGTATTCCGTTCAGACAACTCGTTGAACTGCCCTCGGATACGTGCGTCAGCCTTGGAGATATTCTCGCGGCTTGCCCGGCCCGATCCGCCCGCCCGCCGCATGGCAGCGTCGGTAAAAGCCTCGGCCTGCGCTTTCATCGCACTTGACGCCTTGCCCCCGGCGAACATGGCGTCGCCGAAATTGCTTTCCCAATTTTGAAGAGTCTTGTTTCCAGTCTTCTGGCCGGCGCTGAGCGGAACGCCTTCGCGCGCCAGGATCGAAAGGGCCTCCTGCCGCTCGGGAGAAATCTTGAAGGGGCTGGGGACATGGCGGGCGAGCTCGCCACCCACCTTCGTGACGGCGGGAGCCGCCACGCCAAAAAGCAGCCCCGTCTGCATCCCGTCGAATGCACCGCGCGCGCTTTCGGCGAGGCCGCCTTCGGCATTGCCAACGCCGGAGAGTGCGCCATAGCCCGCCCCCTCGAGAGCGCTTGCCCCCAGCAGTTTGGGGGCCGACATTCCCGCGCGCACGAGCGTTGCCCCGGCCCGGGCCAACCCAAGACCGGTGCCCATCCCGCCAACGATCTCCGCGGCCGTAGCAGTGAACGGGTTGGCCTCCTTCCCTGCTTTCTCGCGCTCCCGGAATCCCGTCACGCCGCGATTATAGCCATTGCCGAAGCCTTCGCCGGAGACCCAACCCCTGAGGCCCTGCGTCAGCCCATAGCCCTCGTCGCCAAAGCCAAATGTGAGACCCTGAATGGCACCGAGTGCAGCAGTTTCAAGGACGCCCGGCTTACCGGTCGAATTCGGTACAAGATCGTCAAAAGCGCCCATCAAATGCCCTCCAGCGTGAGGCCGTATTCCTGTTTCATGCGCAGCGCGACGTCATCCTTCGAAGCGCCTCTGGCAATGGCTGCCCTGGCCTCCTCCTGGAGCCATATCTCGCGTGGATCCATCACAGGACCGCGTGGGAAAACTCTTGCCCTCAATGTCTCTTGTGCGTGCCGGTATGTGCTCTCGCGCCTCCTCCGCGCTTCATCAGTTCCGCCCGTCCGGCTGTCGTTGAGACTGGAAACGCCGGGCTGCGCTGGGGCTGGAGCGACCTGGGCAGGCGGCGCGGTAAACCGGCCTGCTGGTGGTGGTTCGTTGGCGAGGAACCTCTGTCCCCCTTGAACGGCTTGAACCGGCGGCCCCTCGTCCCCGCCCTGCGCGATGATGGTCGCCGCGCTTGGCGCCGGTGTTCCACCGCCCGGCCCGTAGCCATGGGCGAAGAAGCGATGATTGCCGAGGTCGGCGCCGGTTCCGTCGTCCCAGCGCGGCGCGGGACGACCGAGCGCGGCCTGCGCCTTCGGGGCGTAGAAATGCGTCGCGCCACCGGTCGGATCGAGCCCCTGCTCGATGACGGGCGCCACCGTGCCGGCGATCTGGTCGAAGCGCCGCTGCGGGATCGCCTCCATGCGCGCGCGGGCGGTCGGATCGCCCCAGGGCTCGAATTGCCAGTTGCGCCCGTCATTCTGCTGCGTGATCTGCTCGGGCGTGAGCCCGGCCTGGTTCGCGCGGTTGCGGATGACGGCGGCGACGGCGCGTTGCCCCTCGGGGCTTTCGCGGTCCGCCTCGCCATAGACCGTCCTGACGATGGCGTCGCGGTCGGCGTCGGTCGTGACCATGCCGGTTGCGCGCTCGAGGCGGGCCTCATCCTCCGGGGTCAAGGCGACGTGGGCGCCCTGCCTCAGTGCCGGCCCTCGCGCCGTTGCAGCAACACCAGCGTTTGCATCGCCGCCGAGATAGGGGTTCGCCCTGCCCGCCACGCGCTGCGGGGCTTGCCTGACTTTCCCACCGAGGCCGATCACCGTGGCCCCGTCGGAAATCGCGCCCAGCGCCATAAGGCCCCGGCCGACCCTGTCGTAATCGGGATCGCGGGAGGTGAGGTTCCCCAGCAGCTCCTGCTTCTTCGCCTCAACCTGCTGTTTCTGTGCCTCAAGCTGCTGCTTCTGCGCCTCAAGCTGCTGCTTTTGGGCCGTTTCCTGCAGCTTGCGGCCGGTCTCGAGCCCGCTGGTGAACTGCTCGCCGATTTTGCCCGCGAGCGTGCCGAGCTGCCCGTAATCGGTCTGGCGCTGGCTGATCTGGAGCGGCGTGATCTGAAATGCCATGGCTCAGCCCTTCTTGGGGGAGAGGATGTTGGTGAACAGGCCGCCGGCGCCGAAGCCGCCGCCCAGCGCCGTGCCGGCGAGGCCCGCGACGCTGCCGAGCGCGCCCAGCATCATCTGCTGGTTCGCGGCCTTGGCCTGGTCGCCGGCCTTGAACGCGTCGGTGCCGAGGCCGACGATGCTCTTCATCGTGTTGTCCATGAGGGAGCCGCGGTTGCCGTAATAGTCCGTGGCAGCGCCGGCCCGCTGGCCGTACACGCCAGCCTGGCCGCCAAGCCCCTGCTGGTACATGTTGAGATAGGGCTGCAGCGCCTGCCGCTCGGCGCCGAGCGTGTTGCTGGCGAGCCCGCTGGCGAAGGACATCGTGTCGGTGTCGGTATTGCCCGAGTTCAGCATGCCCTGGGCGGCACGTGTGCGCTGCAGCGCCTGCAGGCCCTGGTCCATGTTGAACTGGTAGCCGCCAGAACCCTCCAGCGCCTTCTGGATGTCCGCACCGCTGCCCAGCGTCAGGGCGTTGTAGCGGTCGAGACCCTGCTGCCCCTGCCCCGTCATGCCGGCATAGAGATCGCCCGCCTGCCCGAGATAGCCGTTTGCGGCACCGTAGCCCTTGTCCAACTCGCCAAGGACGCGTCCCTGGCCGTCGTTGAGCATGTCGGCGCCCCACATCGCGGCGTTTCTGGCGCCCTTCGCTGAAGCCATGGCGATTTCTCCTCAGTTCAACAGAACGCTTTTCAGCGTCCCGCCATCGTTGACGTAAAGGCGCACGGTGCCGGCGCCGGTGTTCTTCCAGATGCGGATGTCGCCCGACGGGATGTCGGCTGCGCCGGGCGCGCCCGGGCTCGTCGTCAGGCTGGTCGCCACGATGCGGTCGTTCAGCGCCGAGAGCAGCGCGGCGAGGAAAATGAAATAGAGCGGGTTCAGAACCGCGGTTCCGGGCTGCAGCACGGGCGTGTCCGAGCCCGGCAGCCCCTTCGTCGCTTGCGTCATCAGCTTGATCCCGGCGTGACGGCGAGATCGCCGCCAAACAGCGAGAAGGCGACCGGGTCCGAGACCTCGACGGCGATCTGGATGCCCTTGGCGCTCGCCATGCCGAGCCGGTTGACCGAGACGACGCGGGCATATTGCCCCTGCCGGCCGATCTCGCGCCGCACCGGGCTGCCGAAGCTGACGCCGCCATCGCGGCTCCAGGCGATCGTGCAATGCGGGTTGGTGGCGATCGGGTCTGGCCCATCGGCCTCGCCGACGCCCGCCATGATGTCGAGCACCAGCCGCGAGGGAAACGCCCTGACCGGGAAGCCGCTCATCGTGGCGGAAACGACCCTGGCGACCAGCGGGTCGCCGAATTCGAGGTGGTGATCGGGGTCGATCACCCCGAATTTGCCGGTCGTCGCGTCGCCAACCACCCATTTGCCGAAGCATTTGACGGAAGCGCAGGCGCGCCAGCGGCGCGAGCCATAGCTCGCCCGCTCCACCCAGGAGCCCGTCGTCATGTCGCAGCACCAGGTCCAGTCCGGCGCGCTCAGCGCCCAGACCGCATGCCCTTCATGGGCATAGACCATGGCCCGCAGCGTCGACATGTCGTCCAGCCGCTCCAGCGCCTTCTGCACGGAGGGTGTCGAGACCGGCTCGGCGACCAGGCCGTTGATACGGTAGACGACATTGTCGTTCCCGGCGAAGACGATGGTGTTCGACCATTCGCTCTCGTGGCCGGCGACCGCGTCCGCACTGGCCAGCCCACGCGGGATGGTTTCCAGTTTCGAGAACGGGAAGCCCACCGGGTTGCCGTTGTTCTGCCAGGCCTCGATCGTCTGGGATCCGAAGGCGAACAAATAACGGCCGATCGAGATGACCCTCAGCAGGCCATCGGGCTTGCTCTCGGCGAAGGCCGTATCGAGCGTGTTGATCGCGGTGTCGTTCAGGCCCGTCGTCCGCATCCGGGCATTGCCGTAGCTGAAGCAGAAATAGCCATCGAACGACGTCACGGAATTCGGCGAGCCGATATCTGCATCGGGATAGGACGAGGCGCCGGTCGTCATGCTGATGACAAAGGCGGTCGAATCCGTCACCGCGACGATATCGGGCGTCGGCGCCTTGTTATTCCGGGCGAAATAGACCGTCTTGGAGCCCGCGAAGGCCCCGATATCGCGGATGATAAAGGCGCCGCCCGACCGGGTGAGCGTGTAGAGCCGGTCATCCAGCGCAGCCAGCACCACGCCGTTGATCTCGATCATGCCGCGGCAATGGGAATGCGCCGTCGTCTCGATGATGGCGCGGATGCCGGCGGCGCCGCTGATCTTGGTGCGGCCATCGGTGAGCGTCTCCACGGAGGCGTTGATCAGCCGGCCGCCGCTTTCGGCAAGCCGGCCTGGCGCCGAAGTACGGGGGAAAGGAACGGCGACCATCAGCCCGAGATCCGCGTGAAGGCACTGATGCGGCGCGGGCGGAACAGGCTGTCGAGACGCAAGCCCCGCGACGGGCTGCGGTTGACCCGGCCGATCAGGCGCAGCCTGTCCTCGGCCTCGTCGGCGCCGGCCTTGAGCGCCCCGTCGTTGCCGAGGCCGAAGCGCGGCGCAATCCGGCGCGCCAGCACGCAGGCGAGATGGTCGAAGATCTCGTCATCGATCTCGTCGCCGACCGGCTGGAGGATGACGTTTCGGGCCAACAGCTCGGCAAAGACCGTGTCCATGCGCGCAAGCACGGTCTGGCGGTCCTCCGCCGATGGCGGCTCATTGACGCCGGTGCGCTGGATCTCCTCCAGCACCGCCTGCACCAGCTCATCGCGGCTCTTGCTCATATCCGGCCCCTCCATGGAAAAAGGGCGGCTCCGGAGAGCCGCCCCTGTGATTGTCGCGATAAGCCAGCGACTTACGCCGTGCCGTTCAGGCGCACCGCGAGGTTCGGCCGCACCGCGGTCACGCCGTAGAGCACGTCGAAACGCCAGGTGCTGATATCGTCGGTGATGCCGTAGCCGGAGACGACGCGCACCGAGATGCCATCCTCATTGATCCGCGCCTTGAAGGCCGCGCCCTCCGGCATCTCCATCGGGACGACCGCGAGATGGAAGGCGTCCTTGTGGAAGATCATCGGCTGGCGATAGCCGGTGCCGCCGGTTCCCCCGACCGTGATCGGGGCATTGTCGGCGGGCGCCGCGCTACCGTCTTGTAGGGGCCCGACGTGATGATCGGCGGCGAGATCGTCAGCGCCGCCGGCCCGGTCGAGGCGCCGGAATCGGCATCGGCCCGGACCACGAACTGGCGCAGGAAGGGCAAGACGTCGCCATCGACCGGGTTGACCGCATAGACGCCGGCAATGGTGACGATGTCGCCCGCCTTGAGGATGCCGGTGGTGGAGTTCGTCCAGCCATCGGTGTTCAGGGTCTGGGTGTAGCTCGCCTTCGAGGCCGCGTAGGTCACGGCCTGGCCGGCACCCTGGACCAAGGGCGTACCGGTCGCGACACCGACGGTATGCGTCTTGACGTTCTGCGACATGTAGACGTCGGAACCGTCCAGCATCGGCAGCCGCGCCTTCTGCAGGGCGTTCCGCGAGACGGCGGTGTCGTAATAGTTGTTGAAGGCGCCCTTCAGGCCGGCATCATCGGCCGGGCTGAGCAGGCCGTAGCGCGCATCCATCGGCACCGCGAGCTCGTTCAGGCGCTCGGTGCCCTTGAGATAATCCGGGTAGGAGTCGATCGTCAGGCCGGGCGTGCCGACATGGTTCGGGACATGGCGATAGAGCCCGGCCAGATCGGAATCGATCCGGTTGGCGAAGGCATGCATCAGCGGCTTGATCTTCTCCTCGCCGATGCGCCTGGCGCCCTTCGGGCCGGACAGGAACAGGGTCAGCTCCTTCGAGGTGAAGGACAGGCCCTTGTTCAGCTGGGTGTCGACGACGACATCCATCGTCGCTTCCTCGGCTTCGGCGACCGAAAGCGTCGCGCCCTCGCCCGGGATGAAGTTTTCGGGGCGCTTGACGCGCACCTTGTCGCCCTTCTTCCAGCCGTCGATATCGGAGGCGAACTCGCCCTCATGGACGCGGGAGACGAGATTGCCGAGCACCAGCGCGTTCTTGAGCTGGTACTGCGCTTCCCGGACGATGATGTCCTGGACCTTCAGATCATTGGCCATTGCGGCTTTTCCTTATGAATTGCGCCAGCGCTCGTAGTCGCTCATCGACTTGCCGAGGCGGGTTGCGGGGGAAGCACTGCCCCGGACCGCCGAGAGCGGGGGGCCAGCGCGCGTGGCAGTGTTTTTGGGGAGCAGAACCCGCCCCTCGATGCGGCCGATCTCACGTGCCGCCGCGAGCGGAGACATCGCGTTGATGCGGGCGCACAGCTTGGGGTTCTGAGCGAGGTTATAAGCGACCAGCGGGGCCTTATCGCCGGCATCCAGGATGAGACGCTTGACCAGGTCGGTGGTCATGAAACTCGGCGAGGTCACGACCGTCTTGAAATCGGGGATCGATTTCGCGACCTCCTCGCACTGCTCGACATAGTCGTCGAGCATCTCGGAGACACGGGCCTGTTCGGCGTGGTGATGCTGCTCCACGCTTTCCAGAACCTGGCGCGAGACCTGCCGCCTGTCGGCCTCATAGGCGGTCATGGCGCGCTCATAGGCGAACCAGTCTCCGCCATAATCGGCCTCGCGCGGCGGCTCTCCGACTTTTCGGGCAACCGCGGCCTCGAAGCCGGCCTGATCCTGCACGGCTGCGGCAGCCGACCCGGATTTCAGCACGGCAAGCTCTGCCTGCAATCGCTCGTTCTGCCGTCTCAGGCGCTCGGACCGCGATTTTTTGCGCGGCCGGTTCTCGTCCTGGTTCTGGTCGCCGTTCTCGCCCTCTTGGCCCTCTTGGCCCTCGTCGTCATCGCCCTCGCCCGCCTCGCCTTCCGGCAGGGCGGCTTCAGTCGATTGCGCCTCGGGCCCCGCCCCTGGACGGGCGGCCTTGTCCCAGGTCTCCGACAGCGCGCTATCCGCGGCCTCCGGGGCAGCCTGGTTGAAATCCTCGCTCATGCTCTGCTCATGAAAAAAGCCGCCCGGTCAGGGGCGGCGCGGTCATCGCGGCGGCCTCCGCATCATGCGAAGACCTGCCCGAAGCTTTGGGAACGGCGGGGGCTCGCCCCGCGGTTCAGGAATGGAAAGGGCCGCCGGCCAAACGCGGCCAGGCGAAGCCGCTTCATCCACTCGGTCGTTGCGGCAGGTTCCTCAAAGTGTTCAGCTGATCGCTCACGAGGGAGACGGAGCGATGCACGAAGATGACGCTGACGTCCTGGCAGACCTGAGCAGCAGCCAGATCCTGATCGTCACGACCCTGATCGACCTGTTGATCGACAAGGGGCTTGTTCAACGCGGCGAGGTCGTGGCCCGCTACGACCAGCTCCTGGCGAATACCAAGGGCAATGCGGCCAGTATCTCGGTGCTGCAGCCCATCGTCAGCGTGCTGAGCTATCTCGCCCATGACGACACGCGAGGGCTCTCGAAACCGTCCCATTGAGCAACGCGCGCGAACTGCGGCAGCTCTGGTCCTGGTTTCGACGTCATCACCCATGGCGGCCGTCGCGCTGCACGCTATAAGTGCGGCCGGCTCGCCAGCGGGGATCACGAGATGCAGATTGGTTTGGTGCTCTTTCCAAAATTGACGCAACTCGACCTGACGGGCCCTGCGGAGGTGTTTTACCGCATGCCCGGGGCCAAGGTTCATCTGCTTTGGAAAACCATGGAGCCGGTTACCTCCGACCGTGGACTCTCGATTTTGCCGACGATGCGCTTTGACGATTGCGCCGCGCTCGATCTGATCTGCGTGCCCGGCGGCCCCGGCCAGATCGAGTTGATGAGCGACGAAGAGACCCTTGGCTTTCTCAGGCGGATCGCAGCCGGCTGTCAGTTGGTGACCTCCGTCTGCACCGGTTCGCTGGTGCTGGCTGCTGCCGGCCTGCTCGAGGGCTACAGGGCGACCTCGCACTGGTCCTCGATCGACCAGCTTGCCTTGCTCGGCGCCATCCCGGTCGCAGAGCGTGTCGTGAAGGACCGCAACCGCATCACGGGCGCGGGCGTCACGTCGGGAATCGATTTTGCGCTCACCGTCGTGGCCGATCTCCTGGGAGAGGACATCGCCCGGGAGATCCAGCTGCAGATGGAATATGACCCAAAACCTCCCTTCGACGGCGGATCGCCGCGTTCGGCCTCAGCCGCGCTGGTCGAGTCGACGCGCCAGAAGATTGCGCCCTTCATAGACCGGCGGCGGGTTGCGACCGAACTTGCCGCCGCCCGCCTGCGCGAGAGAGCGGAAGGTTCGGTCCTCTGACCGCCTCGCCGGGACATAAGCCGGCTCACGATGGCGCCTCGCTCCCTCCCCGGATAGCCTTGATCGCGCAGAGTGGAGTCTACGATGAGCCTGGGTGGGATCGGGAACCTCGACCATACCGTCATCCTGTGCAGCAGGATGGCGGACACGCGAGCCTTCTATCGCGAGATCATGGGCTTCCAGATCGAGCACGATCAGGAGAACTGGGTCAGCTTTCGCGTTGGGGCGAGCTTGCTCTCGCTGCGCCCCCGCGGACCATGGCCCGTCTGCGACGACGGCCCCATGCCTCCCGGCTCGGCAGCGGCCCAGCTGGCTTTTCGCGTGCCGCTTGAAGCGGTCGATCGTTGCCACGAGGAGTTGCTCGCCAAGGGGGTCGCCATTCTGAGGGAGCCAACCGACCTGCCCAAATGGCGCCATCGCACGCTGTTCTTCCGGGATCCGGAAGACAACATCATCGAGATCTACGCCGAGTTTTAGGCCCCTCCCCGATCCTGCGGGTCCGTCAGGTTCCGCTCCATGACGATCGTGCGTTCCTCGCCATGGTAGCTGTCGCGAACGGCCGTGAAGCCGAGCCTGGCATAAAACGGCTCGGCCGTGACGGAGGACGGAACGGCCAGGACTGCGACGCCCCTGTCGCGGGCCGTCCGTTCGATCTCTGCCATGAGACGCCTGCCCACACCCTGGCCTTGAAGATCGGGGCGCACGAAGACGCTCCGCACAACCCGCCCATCCAGGCTCGCCGTGCCGACAAGCTGTTCTGCCTGCATTGCAACGAACATCGTTCGCGTGGCCATCAACTCCGACACGGCAGCAGGGCTGAAGCTTTTCTCCACCCGTTCAATGATGTCCGGAGAATAATCCCTGGCATTGGTCTCGCGGAGCGCGGCGAGGATCACGGCGCTGATAGCGTCGGCGTCGGCCGACCGCGCAGAATGCACCTGGATGCTCATCACTCGCCTCAGCCGAACACGGGAGGGCCAGACCTAGCAGCCGATCCGGCAGACGCCAACGGCTGCCTTCGCCACGACCGAGACACTCACAGCGCCGGACTGCTGGTCTCCTGCCAATCGAGAAGCCGGACTACGGGCGTGCGGTCATCGTGGCGGCATCTCCGCCATCGGTCGCGGCGGATACAGGCTCGCCCCTCCCCACCCTTCCCTTTGGTCGTCGCTTACGGCTCTACTCTGCCCGAGACATGCTGGCCTGAGGCTGAGGACTGAGATGAGTGTCGAATTACGCGATGCCGCCGCGAGCGATCTCGCCGGCTGTCACCGCTGCCTTGATGACGTCGCCCGCGAGGGCCGCTGGCTCTCGCGCCTGAGCGCGCCGCCGATCGAGCGCTACGCGGATTTCATTGCCGGCCTGCGCGGGGCCAACGCGCCGCAGCTCGTGGCGGTCGATCGCGAGGTGGTCGGCTGGTGCGATATTGCCCCGGATGCCTCCCCCGTCCGCGCCCATGTCGGCAAACTGGGGATGGGCCTGCTCGCAAGCCATCGCGGCTTTGGGATCGGCCAGCGCCTGCTCACGCTCGCGCTCGACCGGGCGCGGCAGCGCGGGCTGGAGCGCGTCACACTGTCGGTGCTCCACGACAACGAGCCGGCGCGCGCCCTCTATGAGCGGCTTGGCTTCCAGATCGAAGGACGGCGCCGACGCGACTGGAAACGCGACGGCGTCTATCGCGACAGCATCCTGATGGCGCTGGATCTCGGGGCGCCCTAAAGCATCGGCCCGAAAAGTGGATTGCGGTTTTCGGAAAAGCCGATGCAATCACAAAGGGTTAGATCATCGGACCGGATATTTCCTGTCCGACGATCTAATGGCCGCTCCCCCCTTGTGTTCCTGTGACGCCGCCTCATGAAGGAGCAGACATCGAACCAGGCCCTGGCAAGCAAAGGCCCGGACAGGCTCCGCCCGGTTCCGACCTGCGCCGACGCCCGCCGCACTCATCTGCGCCGGTCGTCACCGCTGTCCTGGTGACATGGCCCGGGAGGCAGCCACGGCACGCATGGTCCCGTGTCCTCAGCAATCGCTGAGCCTGATCGGGCCCCTTCACCCTTCCGCCCCTCAGCGCTTGCCGTACTCGGTGAAGACGTAATCCCGGGCCTTCACGCCCGTGTGGCAGGCGAAGCCGCACTTGGCGTCGTTCCCCTGCGGCGGCTGGTCAGTCAGGGTGCCCGGCGTGAACGTATTGGCCGCGGCGTCATGGTTGAACACGGCCCATCCCCATCCGCCACTATCTGCGAACCTGGTGCTGTCCTTCACCATGAAGTCGACGTCATGCAGGGTGCCCGGCACCGTCGTGTCCGGGAAATACTGGTTCTTGGCCGGGTTCCAGTGAATCTTCGCCATCTTGGCGCCATCGGGGAAAGCTTTGCCGTTCCCGGGAATGCCGGCCAGGTAGGCCTCGATCATCACGGGATTGGCGAGGATCACGGCGACCAGCCTGTCGTTCTGGCTGGTGGCAACGACCTGCCAGCTTTCGTATCCCCTGAACTCGGAGAACGCGAGCCCACCCGGCACGCTCAGCGTGTATTTGTCCTGTTGGGCGAGCGCCATGCCGCCCAGGACGGCGAGCGCCGCGCCAAAGGCGATGGCGGAAGCGGCCGGCAGTTTGCGGGAAGGCGAGCGAGGCTCTTCAGACATGGCTCCCTCCTGATGAAGGCGCTCGGAGCGACGCGCCCGTCGCACCATACCATGCCTGCCTTCACCCAGCTTGCCTCGCCCCGGCTGCGCCTCGGCCGCCGCCCGCTGGACGGAGGCCCAACTCGCGGCGCGCGCCCTCTATGAGCGGCTCGGCGTCCAGACCGAAGGACGGCGCCGGCGCGACTGGACGCGCGATGGTGTCTACCGCAACCCATCCTGATGGCGCTGGATCTTGGGGCTGGCCAAGGGTGAGCTTCGCCGCGCGCGGACAGCGGGACCATGCTGGTTCAGATGCAGCTGGGGCCTTGGCGTCGCGCACGGATGCGCCGCGTGAGGCGCCGACAGTCTCGTGGCCAGACATCGTCGCGCGGCCTGTTCGGCATTCCGTCCTGGTCGTTTTCCCCTGCGCGGGTCCTTTCTCGGCTTATTCGTGCGACGTTGGTCGGCTTCTGCAGCCTCAATTCCCCCTCTGTTCCGGTTGCCGAACGCAGGTTCGCGAAGCGTTCTCACGCCACGGTTGCGCAAGCTGGTCACGAGGAGACGCGCAGGTCGATTGAGGTCGCTTCAATTTTTGAGCCCCGGCATGGCCCGCTCGCAAGCCATCCCGGCCAGGGGCGCCCCCGCCCGGCAGCTGCGGCGGCCATCCCTTACGCGATATTCTCAAGGCGGCATCGGGAACACGCGCCCGCGTTCTTCGTTGGCTGGGGAGTGCCGCCGGGGCAGGACATGCGCAAAGCGGATCGTCTTCGCAACCCGTCATGTCCTCGGTCCCGCCGCATCGATCGCCCGCAATCAGGATCAGCCGAACGGCCACCCCGCGGCCTAAGGCGCTATCCCCGAAAGGAATGGAGGTTCAGACCATGATCGTATCGGATGTGATGACCAGGGGCGCCCAGATCGCCCGGCCGGACGAGACCTTGCAGCAGGTCGCCCGACGCATGGCGGCCGAAGATATCGGTTTCATGCCTGTCGGCGATAACGACCATCTGGTCGGCATGATCACCGACCGCGACATCGTCATCCGCGCCGTCGCCGAGGGGCGCGGCCATGACACGCTCGTGCGCGAGATCATGACACGCGACGTGAAATACTGCTTCGACGACGAGAACATGGACGATGTCGCGCAGAACATGGGCGAGCTCCAGGTTCGGCGCCTGCCGGTGGTCAACCGCGACAAGCGCCTCGTCGGCGTCGTCTCGCTCGCCGATGGTGCGCTGAAGGACGACCCGGAGGCCATCGGCATCGCGCTGTCGGCGGTGGTCGTGCCCGGACACGCCCAGGCGGCCTGACGCGATCGGCTGGAGCGAAACGAGCAAGGGCCCCTGAGAGGGCCCTTCTCAGCGCCGGGCCTCGCTACAGCCAGCGCCTGACGCGGGCCTTGTAGGCGCGATAGACGTCCCCGAATTTGTGATCGAGATAGGCCTCCTCGCGGGCGACCACGCCGTAGCGGATGACGAGACAGAACGGCAGCAGCAGGACGAAGAGCCACAGGCTGTTGACGGCGACGGCGAGGCCGATGAGGCCGAGCACCATGCCAAGGTACATCGGATTGCGCGTGAAGCGGTACGGCCCCTCCTCGACGATCGTCGTCGTCGGCTGGGTGGTCTGGATCTGCGTCCCTGCGCGGCGAAACGTTGTCGCCGCCCAGATCAGCAGGGCGAGGCCCGCGAGGAACAGGATGCCGCCGAGCGTAGCTGCCGGCATCGCCGTCGCCAGGAATGGCAGCGGAGAGAGCCAGTCGAGCGCAAGCCCGACGAGCACCGCGATCGCCCAGGCGATCGGCGGTCGTATCACGGCGCCTGACGTATCGCGCACATCCCCTTTTGCGTTGCTCATGCAGCTGCCCGTTCGAAGCCTGTCCAGGACGCCACCGCGTTCGAAGTCTAGCACCATGCGAGAACGGGGCTCGCTTGAAGGCAGGGTTCGAGCCATCGGCATCAGGCCGGCCATCGGCTCACAACCTGGTTTCTCCACGACAAACGGCTTGGCTTCCAGATCGAAGGACGGCGCCGGCGCGACAGGAAGCGCGACGATATCTCGGTTCCTACGGCATCCCCGTCTGTGGGCTTGATGCGCAATTCTTGTAAGAGAATTTCTCTGTCGATCCATCTCTTCGATTGACCCAGAAACATTTCGTGCCGAAGTCAGCGCTACGGACACTGAAATGCGTCACGCCGCCGCCGATCTTAGCGCTGGCCTCAGGATGCAAACTCAAAGCAGAAAGAAGAAATTCGGCGTCGGTGATGTTGACGCGATCACCTATGTCGTATCGATTTAGCATATTCCTCATGTACGCCAAGGCATCACCTTTCCAGGCGAAGCAAATACCTCCAATAGTAACTGGCTTTGCCGGCATATCCCCCCCAACTAATTAGATTAAAAAATAGATATCTAATCGACACCCTGATCGCGAACTCGCATTAAGAGCTTCTCGCGAATTTCACGCACGATGATCGCAGGAATATCCATGGTATCCAACTGCGCTTGGCGCTCCATAACCCATGCGATACAGCCCTCTTTGGTGAGATCGTCTCGAGCAATCTTCTCGTAAAGCGTGACCGCGCTCATTCGTGAAACGCCAAGCTCTATCAGTGAAAGCAGCGTCACAGACGAAACGCCGAATTCAAGCTGCGTTCCGATGTCGAGGTCCGACTCGATGAGGTCCTCGCGGCCAATCTCGCGGAGATGGATGTGCAGAACATCCATATAGGCGGATAGGTATTTTGGCGCACGGAAGCGAGCCGTCTGTTCGACCAACTCCATGGTCTGACGGATCAGAACGGGCAATTTGAAGCTTTTCTTCTTTCGTCGGTGGTAATCGATGTTTTTTTTGATCATCGAAGAAAGGGAGAACCCCTTCAGCCATTGGACGACGATTAGAGCGTGAAGAGGAATCAAGCTTTCGGGGAAAAAGGCTGGATAGAGGTGGCTGTTGATCCGCCGCATAATGGTTATGAAACGGTCGTAGCTGTCGTCGCTGTCTACGCTCGCGGGCAAGAGGTTTTCGACATCTCCCTCATAGGCGCGAAATGCTTTCAGCAGATTCTGGAGCCCAAACGCACTGACACCGGGATGACGTATCGCCACTTCCGGTCCAAACTCGATTTGCTTCGCCATCGTAGCTAAGCTCTGATCCAGCCGAGCAATGCTGCCCGCATCGTGCCGCTTGGCTATTCCTGCCTCCGCGATCGACCCAAGCCGCAAATAGGTGGCGAGTAAATAGCCTCCAACCTGCTCAAAGCGCTCTGCATCTTGGAGTTCGCTCAAAGTAGTGGACGCGCGCTTATCGAGGTATTCCGCCATGGCCTCGCCTCTTTCGAGGACGGCGTCACTTTCACGTTTGATCGGATAGCGCGAGCGGCTTGGAACACCTCCAGGCCAAGCCTTGGAATCCCAAGGATCGATGCAGATTATGTTTCCTTGGAACTCGTCTCCCCAGCGGCCCGCTCGCCCAGCCAAATTCCAGAAATCGTGCGGTTCCATCGGGTGGCCGAGGCCCTTGCGCGGTCCTCTCAGTACGATGGTTCGACAAGATAGATTGACCCCCTCAATCAGTGTGGAGGTGCATACGAGGAAGCGGATTTTGCCTGATCGGAATAGACGCTCGACCTCAAGCCGGATCAGAGAAGGCATATTGCCATAGTGGAACGCAACGCCGCGCTCCACTAGCGGGGCCAATGCAAAGCTTGGGTGAACGCCCTTTCTAGCAAGATCTGCAAGCTCCGAGAGTTCTGGATCAATGCCTTGAGTCGACGGAAGCAACTGGCTTATGAGATCAGCGACTTCCTCAGACTCGGCCGCTCCATTTGAATAAACCAATGTGCCGCCGCGTTCGCCCGCTGCTGCCGCAATGAACGCTAGGCGCTTCCGTAAACCGGCAGGCGAACTGCGCAGTTCAAGGACGCCGATAGGCAGCACGGTGCCCCGATGACGCAACGCAAGGTTCCAGAGCTTTGGCTTTCGCGGAACGTGCTCGGCTACAACTAGGTTCTGAATGACTGTCGGCGAGTCACTATCAACTGCGGTAGCAAGTGTCGGCTGCGGGGCATCCGCGAGCAGTTCCTGAGGATTCTGTGTCGCTGGACTGATGAAAGCGACCTTAAGCGCGGGATTGGCTCGCACAACACGCTCAATGGCATCCTGTAGGATCACGCCCCGTTGATTGTCACCGATCTTGTGCGCTTCATCGACGATCAAGAGGTCTATCCCAACCTTATCGCCGATGGCATTGGCTAGAAGGTGCAGGCGCTCTTGCGTGAACACCAAAATGGCTTTCGCGCCACCCGTATGAGCCGTGTCGTACTTTTCTCGCAAGGGTAACGAGGAAACCTCAATACCGGTTGTTTTGCCGAGCAGGCTCGTGAGGTTGTTTTCGATTTCCGAGACCAGTGCACGTGTCGGTGCGAGGTAGACGGCAACCCGTGCCGGGGTCGACCGCATTTGATCGATGAGCCATTGCAGAACAAGGAAGGTCTTGCCAGATGCGGTAGGCGCGGAAGCCGATAGCCATTGATGGTTTGCTGCACTGTTCCAAAAGCGCTGCTGGAATTCATTGACCTGGAGCCATCGCCCGGTCGACTGAACTAGAACCGCATGCTCCATCTGCCGCCGTTGAGCTTCGATGCGCAGAGATGTTCCAAGTCTTGCGTCTAGATCAGATGGCAGAAGGTTGCGTGCATTGGCCAGAGCTACGGCCCGAAAATTGAACAATTTGCCGAAAAGAACTGCGCCAGCATCATTTATCCGTTGCTCTGACGATAAAGTCACTGCCCCGGTTGCAATCCGCAGCGCAGTTTCCTGGTGGGCACGAGCTTCCGATCTAGCCAAAATGCTTCCAGCCAAAAGAAGGCGCGGCCAGTCGAGGCTAGCTTTTGGAGCGGTAGTCGCGGCCTCGACGACCAAATTGTCGATCTCACTTCTGACCGTGCATCTTGTAAGGGTGTCTAGGTCCTGGCCGATACCCTCATCCAGAAGCCACGCTTGAAGGTCTGCCAGGCTCATTTGGTCAAACCCATCGCTTTAAGAAAGGCCGCGCGAAACCCATCTGCGGAAGGCAGCGGGATGCAGAAAATTTCGATCTCGAAACGGTCGAGTTTTTCCGCCGCGAGCCGGCTCCCGATGTTCGACTGCCACTTTTTTAGCTCTTCCCGTGCAGCCTTTGCTATTTCGTCAGCAATCGCCTTGCCGTCGTCGACAGGGTAAAAGGGAGCGTCGAAGCCCACCAATGCAACGCCGCAGTATTGCACACGTTTCGAGAGCTTCGAGTTTCGGTCCAAGTATCGCTTGAGCGCTTCAGTTAGCGCAGGATTGCTCAAGTCCGCCTTATCGCTCAATAGCACCAGATCGCGCTCGCGGCCTGCGTCCTCATGATCAGGCTCAATCAGAAACGGCGCCAACGAAGCCAGACAATCTCGGATTGCAGCACTCGCGGTGCTGTAAATTTTCGATTCCCCCCAATAGAGCTTTAGCAAACCTTCCGTCGTCACCCCCGCGTAAACGCCGTCGGCACCGTGATAGTGCATGCGAGTGTCGGTTTTCAGGTCCATCTTGCAAAGAATTTGCGGAAGCTTTAGGAAACGTTCGGCGAGCATAAACAACAGCATTTCGCCGCCTTCTCCGGACTTTGAGAGGTCTGTGAAAGATCGACGGGCCTGCTCAACTAGAAAGGCAACAGCCTCAGTGCTATTGTATTTTCGATCGCGCGCTTTCGCCTCAGCAAGCTTTGAACGAGGTATAGCATAATCCGCCACAGCATTGCGCATGAATTCTGCTAATCGCTGGGGCTGGACACGGCCGTTACCGTCAACGGTCAAGCAATGACAATGAACCTTGACTGCGTGGCCGTCGATTAGGACGTCACGTTCTATCAGCTCTAGATGAACTTCCAGCGCTTCCGGGTCCCCCGTCAGCACGGCGCTCAAATCTTCGGCGGTAATATCAGACAGCTCTGCCCCCTTAACCGAGCGTCACGGCTACCATCTTGCTCGTCTATAGGTTGCCGCGAATCCCCCCTTCAATTAGACAGACGCAGATTCGACCCGCAAGGGAAAGACCACATTTAGTCAGATCGCTCTGCTGGGGATGCTCCAGCAGCGCGACGGTTGCTAGCCAAGCCATGCCAAATCGCAGTGGTGAAGGCAGGGTGGCTGGAAGAGAAGACTCTCGCTAGCATCCGCGCACTGGCGGGGATCAACAGTAGTGACGCAAACCAAAGCTCAGCGAGAGAAGGTCGGGCCGTCTCCTGAGCCTGTACCTCTAACGACGCATCACGTTTTCCTGGACACGCAAATCTACAAGAGTCTCGGCCATAACCCTGAAAGCCCTCTGCTCAAGGAGATGGCGAAGAAGATCAAAGACGGGGAGATCCGCCTCCATATCACCGACATCACGCTGTCGGAGATCGAGCGGCAGCTGGATGAAATGGCGAGAAGCACGTTCAACGTGCTGAAGGATGCGCGACATCAGTTCCGGAGCTGGCACCTGCGCCTACCGAAGTTGCTTCCTGTTGAGCATCCCGAATTCGACAGGAAGGCCGTCGCCGCAGCGGCTTTCAAAGCGTTCAGGGAAACCGTCTCATCGGAATGGAAGGCGACCGAGCACGCCGCCAGCAAACAGAGCGGCGAGCCGATCTTCAAAAATTACTTCGCTGGAAGGCCACCATTCCAGGCACGTGAGAGCAAAGAGTTTCCGGACGCCTTTGTCATCGCGATGCTGGAGCAATGGTGCATATCAAATGAAACTACGATGTATGTTGTCGGCGGGGACAAGGCGATGGGCGACGCGGCCGATGTCTCGCCGCAGCTGTTGCGCCTTCGGACCTTGGCGGAGCTTCTCCAGGGCGCATCGGCTCTCGAAAACCCCGACGTCATACGTCGAACGCATGAAGCGCTCTCCGATCTTTTTTTCATGGATGAACTGGAGAGCCTACTCGGCAAGTCCATAGACAAGCTCACGCCGAATTATGTGGGCGATCTCCCCGAAGGGGAAGCATCGAGCTTCAAATTTATAGGCGTTCGAGATGTGGTCGACCACAAGGTGATCGCGGCGTCGGATACCGAAATCAGCGTCGTCCTCGACATCAGGGTTCTGCTGCTGGTCCGCGTCGACTATGAACGTCGGGACTCCGCCGTCTTTGACCGAGAGGAAGGCATGTGGGTCGGAGGTTATATTGTCGACCGGGACATTGAGGCCGATCCCGTGATCCGTGTCTTCGGCAGGGTAGAGACTGGGCCAACACTTTTCAGGCTGAAGGAAATTGAGATCCTCACTGAGGAGTTCGAAGTCCACGATGACGAGGACGTCAATTAGGTCGTTTTGGAGCTTGCGCCTTGCTGCACATCAGTTGGTGGTCGCCGCCATTGAAAGCGGGACCTCAGTGGGTGGCGGCAGGTCCATCGGCATCAGGCCCGCGATCGGCTCGCCAAGTGGCTCGGCGAGTGGCTCGCCCATCGCCCCATCAAACCCCTCCACCTCCCCCGCCCCCATCTGCAACGCCTGCACAATCTCCCCGACCACGCTCTGCAACTCGACGATCGCCTGCGCCATGCCGGCCTGCGCCGGATCGGTCTGCAGCTCGCCTGCCTGCTCCGCCCCGCGCGCCAGCATCTGCGCGACCTGCGCAGCTTCAAACTCGAGCTCGGCCTTGCCTGCTTCAGCCTGCTTGCGGCGGGCCTCCGCCTGCTTGGCCACCAGCTCCGCCTCGCGCGTCGCCAGCTCCATCTGCCGGGCCGCCTCTTGCATCGGATCGGGCGGTGGCGGCTGCATGGGTTGCGGCAGCGGCTGGCCCGCCTTTTGCGCCTTCAGCGCGCGGATCTCGGGTGGCAGCACCGTTTCCAGGCGCTCGCCGATCTCGTCGGCGAGGTGCCAGTCCTGGGCCTTGGCGACGAGGTCGAGGATCAGCGGCGCGGTCTGCGGCGCCGCCTGGATGAAGGCCGTCATGCCGTCGCGGACCTCCTCGCGCTTGGTCGCATAGCTCGGCCCCATCTGCAGCGCGACATCATAGGCCCCGGTCGTCACGTCATTCGAGAGCCGCGGCGTCATGCCGTCGGCCGCGACGCCGCCGAGCTGGTTGATCCGGATCTCCTGCGTCTTGCCGTCCTCACCGATGATCCGCAGCACCCGGGCCGTGTCGTAGATCTTGGGTATCAGGTCGACCAGGATCTTGCCGGTATGGCGGATCGCGCGGGCCCAGTTGTCGATATAGACGTAAGTGCCCGTGTCGCCCTCGCGCTGGCGCGCCAGGATCGCCCTGCCGCTGGTCTCGTTGGAGCGCGCGCCGAGCGAGGAATTGTAGATGCCGATGACCGACTGCATGTCGCGCGCCGCCCGCTCGATGCCCTCGGCAATCCCCTGCGACGACACCGCCGGCTGCACGCGCTGCGGCGGGATGCTGCCATTGGCGCCATCGGGCGTATAGGGCAGATAGGCGTGGTTGCGGCGGTTCGCCGTCTCCCAGACATCCTGGTACTGCTCAAAATTCTTCTCGGTGCCGATGAAGGGGGCCTTTGGCTGCAGCGCCGTCACCTCGGTCTGCGCCGAAGACAGGTAATTGTAGCTGCGCTGCGGGTCCTTGGCGAAGCGCACCACGCCATGGCGCAGGATGCGCCGGCCGATGCGGACCTCCTCGCCGATCACCGGGACGATCGGGATATGCGAGCCCGGCCAGAGCTCCGGCCCCTCGACTACCTCATGGGCGGTGACGAGCGAGCGATGGAGCCTGTAGGATTCGCGCTTCTCGACGCGGACGCCACTCGCCTTCAGCGCCTCGGCGCGGGCCTCGTCATCGGAGACATCCTCGATCGCGCCGTCGTCCAGCAGCGCCAGCGTCTTCTTCACCGGCGTCTTGCACCAGTATTCACCGACGCGGATCGTATCAGCCGCGATCCAGTCGCCGTGCGTCGCGCCGGCCGCCCCGCTTGGCGCGAAATCGGTGATCGTGGCGTCGGGATAGAGCGCCTTGAATTTTTCGCGCGACATGTCGAAGGGCACGAGGCATTTCACCGCGTCCTCGCGCGTCGGCAGCACGGCGTCGATGTCGAACATCACGCCAAGCGCATCCTCGATCGGCGCGATGCGGATTTCCTGGTTGAAGGTGCTCTCGCCGGCATATTCGGTCTTCACGCGCCAGGCGCCGATGCCGCAGGTGACCTGGCTGTCGGCGCCCTGAAAATACACAGCCGGCGCATCGGAGCGGTTCTCGATATAGCGGATCACGCCCGCCAGCGCCTCGGCCTTCTCCTCGTCGCCATGATCGTCGACGGGGATGACCTTGATCGCCGGCCGCATCTGCCGCATGTCGCCGGTGACCTGGCGGACATATTGCGGGATCTGGTTGATGGTCTGGACCGGACGGCCTTCCTCGATGCGCGCGGCCTCGATCTCTTCAGGCCACTGGTTGCCGGCGCGGAATTCGAGATCGTCATAGCCGGCCTCGATATTGGCCCGCTCGCGCTCCATCCAGTCGTCATAGACCTTCAGCGCGTCGCGCACGATCTTGGCCTTGTCGTCGGCAGCCGTCATCCCGGCGCCCCTGTCGTCGATGGCCATCGCGTCGCCGTCTTGCTGATCACTGTCCCGGCCGATCCCGGCCTTGCCGCTGGTCATGCTCATGCTGCCATCCATCCGCCGGGCTTGCCGGCGTGCCTGAGCTTGCGCTCGCGTTTCGCCATCCGCGGCTCCTCGTAGACGACGCAGGCGAGCCCAAAGGCATCGGCCGCGTGCGAGGCCCAGTCATGTTCGGGGCCGAGATCGATATCGCGCGCCTCGTGCTTGCGGGCGTGATAGGCGCCGAGCGCCTCGAGCCCGGCAGTCGTCGTCGCCTCGTTGATCCAGATCACCGGGAACAGGCGCCGTGCCGCTTCGATACGCTGCATGGCCGCCCCCTTGCCCTGGTTCGGCACGACGGTGACCTCGAAGCCGGCTTCCCTGAGCGCGCTTTCGTAGGAGACGTCGTAGACCTTGTCGTTGCTCGCCCCGTCATGGGGCAGAATGCAGAGCGCGCTGCCGTAACCATTCGCGCGCAGCCAGGTGACATGGCTGGCGAGCGGCTGGCCCTGCGCCTCGTAATAGTTCAGCACGCGGATCTCGCGGCCGACGAATTGCATGATCCAGATGGCGCAGGCATCGGCCTTGGCGCCGGTGCCGCCAATGTCCCAGATCGCGCGGATCGTCATCAGCGGGTCGGGGCCGACAGCGCCCACCCTGCCCTGCCGCCGCATCTCGGCGAGCTGCGTGGCGTAATAGGCGCCCACCGAGATGCTGGCATAGCCGCCTTCCCAGATATGGTCGTAGTGCTCGGCATTGTCGCGCAGGCAGTCCTGCCGCTCCCGTTCAAGCACGCTCGGAAACCATGGGTTGTGCCTCCAATTGGCCTGGACGACGACGGCACCGGTCGGCAGGGCCGGGCCGCGCAGCATCTGGTCGATCGGGTCCTGCCTCCGGCGCGGGTTCCAGCCGCACCAGATCTCGGAGCCTTCCGCGCGCAAGGTCGGGCGCAGCAGGCTCAGCGAGCGGGCCGAGATCGTCTGCGCCTCCTCGATCCAGGCGCGCTTGAACCCTTCCAGCGACTTGATCGATTCCGCCGTGTGGTCCTGCATGCCCTGGAAGATGATGGCGCCGTCGCCAGGCGTCTGGATCGTATCGCGAAACACCTTGAACCCTTCCGCCTGGCCGAGCCCGAATTCCGCGAGTTTTGTCTCGATCAGGCGCTTGGCGCTCTGTTTCAGCGTCTTCTGGACCTCGCGGATGCAGACCGAGAGCAGCCCGCGCTCGCGCAGGCTGTCCTCGACCAGGAGGCCGGCGAAGAAATGCGATTTGCCGGAGCCGCGCCCGCCATGGGCGCCCTTGTAGCGGGCCGGCTCCAGCAGCGGGGCAAAGACCCTAGCTGTCGGAATCTCCAGTGGGGTCGACGATGACACGGCGAATGGCCTCGATGCGGGCGCCCTCCGCGCCGGGGGCAGCGGCGGGTGGCGGCTTGTCGCTGTATTTCTGCGGCTGGAGCCTTGCGGCCATCCATTTGCGGGTTTCGATCTGCAGCTTGCGCTGGTCGGCGCCCCGGGCGGTCTCCGCCGCCTTGCCGGCCCTGCCCGCCTCGCCCTCGGCCGGCGCGTCGGAAATCTCGAGAATCTCGTCGAACAGCGTATCGGCCCGGAATTCGCGCGCCCTGGCATATTGGCCGCGAAAACCCTCGTTCGCTTCCAGCCAGCGAAACACCGTGCCGGTCGTCGGCATGCCTGATTCCGCGCAGATCGCGCGCAGGCTCTGCCCATCGGCAATGCGCTCGCAGATCAGATCCGCGAGTATTTGCGTGAACAGGCAGGAGCGCGCCATCGCTGCGGGTCCGGACATGAAAAACCCCGCTCGGGGCGCGGGGTGGGAGATGGTGAAGGGTTCGGCCTGCGACTATGGCTCTGAAACGCAAAAGCGCCCGGCCATCCCTGGCCCGGGCGCAAATCACCACCTTGAATAAAGGCATAGCATGCACAAAAAACGCATGTAAACCCCCAATATGCGATTTTTGTGTATCACCTTCGGCCTGAGCCAACGGAGCGCTGCCGGGCGCCTCCACTCACGCCGGCGGCGTGGCGTAGCCGCGCCTGGCCATGCAGTCGTCATAGACCGCCTTCATGGCGTCGCTCCGGCGGGCGGTCGCCTGGTCTGCGCCGGTGCCCCTCGCCCCACTGACCGGTTTCGCCGCCGCCTTGTTGGATTCGCGGATGCAGGCAGCGGCGTCCCTGTTCGCCAGCGCCTCGAGCGTCGCATTGCCGGCGCCCGGCCGGACAGCTGTGCGCTGCGGCCCCGGCGAAGCGTCGCTCGCGGCCTGGCACCCGGCGAGTGCGAGCGAGACGATGATTGCGGCATGGCGAAGCATGAAACCCTTCCTCCTGCGCCGGTCAGAGCATAGGCCGCAGAGGCTTTCAACCGGCGCCCTGGTTCGCGAGCCCCGTCATCCCCTGCGGCTGCGCGCGCTATTGCGGCGGGCTCGTCTCCGAGAAGCGCGCGGATGGCCTGCGCGGCCCGAAGGGAGCCCGCGGCAGGAATGGTCGATTTTATCGATCGAAACAAGACAAACAACATGTTGGATTGCTTTACTGAAAGAGCCCAGACACGGCGCATCGAACTGCCAGGTGCCGCCATGACGCTGCAAAGCCACTATCAAACGAGCTCGGCCGGCCGGATCCCCGGCGGCCTGAAGCGCCTTGGACCTGGACTTCTGCTCTGCGTGGTCGTGTCGGGGGCTGCTCTCGCCGTCGAGCATCTGGAGACCGCCTTCTTCCAGCGCGCCTGGCTCGAGTCGCTCGTCCTGGCCATTCTCTTGGGAACCCTGGTCCGGTCGCTCTGGAGCCCCGCCAGAAGCTGGCGCGCCGGCATCTCGTTCTGCGCGAAGACGCTGCTGGAGGTCGCGGTCGTGCTGCTCGGGGCTTCGCTCAGCGCCGCCACGATCGCCAGCGCCGGCGCACCGCTTCTGCTTGGCATCGCCGCCGTGGTCTTCGTCGCGATCGGGCTGAGCTACGGCATCGGCCGCCTGCTCGGACTGCCGCAGCGCATGGCCATCCTCGTCGCCTGCGGCAATTCGATCTGCGGAAATTCAGCCATCGCGGCCACCGCGCCGGTCATCGGCGCCGATGGCGAGGACGTCGCCGCCTCGATCGCGTTTACCGCGGTGCTCGGGGTCGCGGTCGTGCTGTGCCTGCCGCTCCTGATCCCGGCGCTCGGCCTCAGCGTCCACCAGTTCGGAATCCTGTCGGGCCTGACGGTCTATGCCGTGCCCCAGGTCATCGCGGCGACAGCGCCAGCCGGCCAGGCGGCGATCCAGATCGGGACCCTGGTCAAGCTGGTGCGCGTGCTGATGCTCGGCCCCGTCATCCTCGTGCTCTCGCTGCTGTCAGGCCGGCTGCGCGCGGAAACGGACGCGCCGGCGCCGCATGTGACGGCTGGCGATCGCCCTGCCCCGCACAGGATCGCGCCGCATCATATCGTGCCCTGGTTCATCCTCGGCTTCCTGGTGCTGGCGGCGCTGCGCTCGGCAGGGCTGATTCCGGCGGTCCTGCTTGCGCCACTCGCGACCATCGCGAACCTGCTGACCATTGTCTCGATGGCGGCGCTCGGGCTCGGCGTCGACATCCGCTCCGTCGCCCGGGCCGGCCCCCGCGTCGCAGCCGCCGTCATCCTCTCGCTGCTGGCGCTGGCGGCGATCTCGCTTGGCCTCATCCACCTGATCGCGGTGCCGTGAGGCGCCGGTTCTCGGGCCCCGACCATGGAAAGGACTGCCCCCTGACCAGCCTCAGCCGCCGCGACATGGCCCTGATGACAGCCGCGCTCGCGCTTTCGCTCGCCACCCCCGCCCGGGCCGCCGCCGCGTTCGGCAAGGCCGAGGGCGTCGCGGTGCAGGTCGAATCCGGGCTGCTTCCAGCCTGGAAGGAGCAGGCCGCGAAGGACGCCGACATGATCTTCAGCGGCTCCGAGGTGATGATGTCGGATTTCATCGAAGCCCTGCCGGATATCGACGCCGCCACCGTGCAGCCGCTTTATCTGCGCCCGTCGGCGATCCTGGTGCGGCCCCGCAATCCCAGGGGGATCGGCGGCGTCAGGGACCTGCTCACCCCCGGGCACCGCATCCTCGTCGTCAACGGCGCCGGCCAGCAGGGGCTGTTGGAGGATGTCGCCGGCCGGCTCGGACGCATCGCCGATGTCAGGGCCTTCCGGGCGAATATCGCCCGCGTCGCGAAGAACAGCGCCGACGCCAGGACATCCTGGAGTGACGACGCCTCGCTCGACGCCTGGCTGATCTGGTCGATCTGGCAGGTGGCGAACCCGGCGCTGGCCGATATCGTCGCGGTCGAACCGGAGCTGCGCATCTCCCGCGACACCGGCATCGCGCTGACGAAGCGCGGACAAGCGCGCCCCGAAACCAGGCGCTTCGCCGCGTTTCTTGCTTCGACCGAGGGCGAACGCATCTTCTCCAGATGGGGCTGGATGCAGGCGTAGATCACGCTGCGTTTGGATGAAATCGCCCAAACGCAGAAAACGTGATCGGCTCTCATAGTCTGGAGCATGCTCGATGCGAAAAACCGTTGCCACTTTTTCGCGGCATACTCCGGGGCGCCAGGGCCGAGCGTCGGACAGCGTTCCCCAGGGATCTGCAACCTGCCAACCCGCACCACAGCCCGGGCGCCGCCCGAGTCAAGCCGGGCCCAGGCGCTCCGCGCGTTTTCGCTACCTGGCTCATCGCCCGCTGCAGGCATTCCGGCAAGATCTGCGCGGTGCCCGGCCTCGACCCAACCGAGGCATTCGAAGGCATCTGGCGACCGGAGCTGGCCGATACCGTTGAAAAAGTCGGCCCTGAGATGGCCGCTGGCGCGGAACGGATTTAGCGGAGTGGGGCATCGCTCGATCAGGCAGGCCTGACCTGCGGCCCGTTCGGCAGGAGCTTGGCGAGCTTCCGGAGGTTCTGGGCTGCTGCGGCGAGGTGGAACTCGTCTCTGGCGCCATTCGGTCCGCGCAGTCGCAACCGGTCGAGCCGCAAGATGCGCTTGAGGTGAGCAAACAGCATCTCGACCTTTTTCCGCTCGCGCCGCGAGGTGACATAGGCGTCGGTCTCGGCGATGTCCCTGGCCATGTCGCGGGCGCCCTCATGGATCGAGCGCAGGATCTTGCGAGCGGGCATGTTGGGTGAGCACTGCGGCTTCAGCGAGCAGGCGTCGCAGTCGAACTTGCTGGCGCGGTAACGCATCATGCCCTCGTCATCGACGAGCGGCCGCTCGGTTCGATAGGCCTTCTGGCGCGGCCTCAACTCCTTCCCGCCCGGGCAGGTGTAGAGATCGCGCGCGTGGTCATAGGCGAAGTCGGAGCGGCTGAAGGTTCCGTCGCTGCGCTGGGATTTGTCGAAGACCGGGATGTGCGGCTCGATCCCGCGCTCATGGACCAACCAGGCCAGGTTCTCGGCCGAGCCATAGGCGCTGTCGGCGGCTAGCCTGGCCGGCCAAAGGCCGAAACGCTCCTGCGTTCGGTCGAGCATGGTCCGGGCCGAGCCGACTTCCGCCTGCCGGATGGCGCGGCTGGCCTCGACATCGACAATGACGGCGTGGTCGAGGTCGATCAGGTAGTTGGTGGCGTAGGCGAAGAAGGCATGCCCCTTCAAAGCGCCGGTCCATTGTGCGGCCGGATCGGAGCGCGACACGAACTTCGGCTTCGCCTCGCTCGCCGCGCCCCAGGCGGCCTCATCGAGCGTATCGAGATACTCGCGTACCGAGCGCCGCGTCCGGGCGAGATCGTGCCAGTCGACCAGCTCTGAGGCGTCCGCGGAACGTTGCTTGTTCGCATCGGCCTTGATCAGGCTGGCATCGACCGCGAAGCCTTCTCCGCCCACGAGCCCTTCTTCGATGCAACGCCGGACGGTCGTCTCGAATGGCTCACGCAGAAGATCGCTCTCGCGGAAGCGACCATGCCGGTTCTTTGAGAAGGTCGAATGATCGGGAACGTCGCCCTCAAGCCCGAGCCGGCAGAACCAGCGATAGGCGAGGTTCAGATGCACCTCCTCGCACAGGCGCCGCTCGGAACGGATGCCGAAGCAATAGCCGATGAGCAGTATCCGGATCATCAGCTCCGGATCGATCGAGGGCCGACCCATCTCGCTGTAGAACGGACGCAGATGCGCGCGGATCTCGGAGAGATCGACGAACCGATCTATCGACCGCACCCAATGATCGTCCGGCACGTGACGCTCAAGACTGAACTCGTAGAACAGCGCCTCCTGCGCCACCCGCCGTTCACCCATCATCGCGCCGCCCTCCGCCCAAGGACGACTGAATCAGGACTTCGTCCCCGCAGCAACGACGACTTTTTCAACGACATCGGCCCCTTGCTGACATTTAGAGTGTCTGCTTCCGGGCAGTTCGCTGAGGCCCGCGATCGGGCTGCCGATGCTGTCCTTATCTGCCGTTCGGAATGACGGTTTATGGCCGGCGCCGGGATCCAAATTCAGCCGCAGCCTGCGCCGTACCAACATCTCCAAACCCCGCCCGCCAGGGCGCGGAAGGAAGCGAGCTGGGTTGGCCGGCGGCGCGGAGGCGAGCGATGGCAAAATCCGTGAAGGCTCTGATCACGGGCCGCATGTACCGCACTGATGGATAGACCCGGAAAGCTCCTGCCGACTTGATGCTGTAGCCGGGCAGCAAGCGAACCAGACGCCCTGCGACGGAGGCGGACCTCAGTCACGGCCGCCCGACACCCGATAGGGCTCGTCACCAGGGCCCTCCCGCTGACGGGCTCGCCCCATCGCCAATAGACAAGTTTATTGCCGAATCGTTGGCCGCAATGGCTTACTCTGGGTCATCCGCATCAATCCGGACTATGGGGCTGACTATCTCTATGCTTGCCGACCTGACTGTCCCGACGCCGAGCCCGTCGCCCCTTCGCTGCGCTTTGACACGCTCCACCGCTCTCGTCGCGGTCTCGTCTCTCGTCTTGATGCTGGCGGCCGGGCCCGGCTGGGCCGACGGTGGCGCTGGTGGGATCGGTGGTGCGGGCGGCACGGACTCTCTTACCAGCGCCGGCGGAGCTGGCGGCGACAATAATAGTGGCCAAGGTGGCGGTGGCGGTGGCGGTGGGGCCGGCCTGACGACCGGTGGCTCAGGCGGCAGTTCGGCCTTCGGCGGCGCTGGTGGCGGCGGCGGCACCCATGGGTATCTTGGCCCCGGCCTGGTAAGCTCAAGCTGGGGCGTCCATGGCGGGCAAGGTCAGGCTTCGCCCTGGATCCACGGCGGCGGCGGTGGCGGCGGCGCGGGCGGCACAGCCGCAATCGTCACCGGCAGCGGGACGTGGACCCAATCGAACACCGGCACTCTCATAGGCGGCAATGGCGGTGCGGGTGGTCGGTCCACGAATGGGTACGGCGGTGCTGGAGGCAGCGGCGGTGCCGCGCTCTACTTCACATCCACCGGCGCCAAAACCATTTTCATTGGCTCCTCTGCCGTGGTGACCGGAGGCAATGGCGGGATTGGCGGCCTTGGGGGAACGGCTAATGGCTCGCACGGCGTGGGCGGCGCCGCCATCGTCGGCAGCAATCTGTCCATCATCCTTGGCTCCAATTCTAATGTTAGTGGCGGCCTCAATGGTTCCGGCACCGTGCGCGCCAACGCTATCACCTTCACCGGCGGCACAAACGCTCTGACCCTGAACAGCTCAACGACGTTGCGAGGCGATATCGAACTCGCGGGCTCGCTTGTCCTCGACAGCCCCACCGACGTCACCCTATCCAGCGCCATCAAGGGCTCAGGCAGTGTCTCCAAGGTCGGCACGTCCGTACTCACGCTGACCGGCGCCAACACCTATACCGGCGGCACGACGGTCGAGGCCGGCACGTTGCGATGGGACAGATTTAGTCGCGGCCCCGTCCAATCCACGGCCTATACCGTGAACGGCGGCACGCTCGATCTCGGCGGCCATGGCCTGACAGCCTCCTCGTTCTCCGGCACGGGGGGCACTGTCGCCCTGGGCAGCGGCAGGCTGACCGTCGACCAGTCGATCAACACCAGCTACGCGGGCGTCATCTCAGGCACCGGTGACCTGATGAAGACCGGCAGCGGCACGCTGACGCTCTCGGGCGCCCACACCTACTCAGGCGGAACCGGGGTCTACGGCGGCAGGCTGGAGGTAAACGGCTCGCTCGCCAATGCGGTGATCGTGTCAGGCGGGGAGCTTGGAGGCACCGGCACGGTCGGCCAGACCATCATCAGCGGCGGCACGCTCGCGCCCGGCAACCCGATCGGCACGCTCAACGTCAACGGCGTCCTGAGGCTCGGCTCGCGCTCGACCTATGCGGTGGAAGTCTCGTCATCTGACGCAAGCCGGGTCAATGTTTCCGCCTCGGCCCATCTCGACGGCGGCAAGGTCAACGCGCGCTTCGCTCCCGGCACCTATGTCTCGAAGCAGTACACCATCCTCCAGTCGAGCGGCGGTATCTATGGCCAATTCGTCAGCCAGACCAACACTAACCTGCCCGCCGGCTTCAAGGCGGCCCTGAGCTATGGCTCTCAAAACGTCTATCTCAATCTGACGTTGGCCATGACGCCACCACCCGGCACCAGCTTCACTTCCAACCAAAGTGGCGTCGCCAACGCAGTCGAGAGCTATTTTGACAGCAACGGCAGTATCCCGCTGGAACTCGGCGGCCTGACGCCTGAGGGGCTGACGCACGCGTCGGGCGAGCCGGCGACCGGAACGCAGACCGCCACGAATGGCGCGATGACCCAGTTCATGGGCACGCTGGTCGATGCCTCGCCCGAAGGCCGCGGCGTCTCGATCGCGCCCGCGCCCGGCAGCTTCGCCTCCTATGCCGCCTATGGCTCCGGCAAGGCCGCCGCTAGCAAGGACACCGACCTGCCGACGCGCAAGCTCGCGCTGACCGCCGATCCCGATGCCTGGCGCTGGAGCGTCTGGGGCAGCGGCTTCGGCGGCGCCCAGTTCACCGGCGCCGATGCGAGCGCCGGCACCGCCGCCAACACCAACCGCGTCTATGGCGCCGCCGTCGGCGCCGACTACAAGCTGACGCCCTCGACCATCGCCGGCTTCGCGCTGGCCGGCGGCGCCACCAGCTTCAACACCTATGGGCTCGGCTCCGGCAAATCCGACCTGTTCCAGGCCGGCCTTTTCCTGCGCCAGCATTTCGGGCAGGGCTATCTCTCGGCTGCTCTGGCCTATGGCTGGCAGGACGTCACCACCGATCGCAGCGTCGGCGGCGATCGTCTCGAGGCCAAGTTCGACGTCAACAGCTGGTCGGGCCGGCTCGAGGCCGGACATCGCTTTGCGCTCGGCCCCACGGCGCTGACCCCTTACGCCGCGGCGCAGTTCACCATGATCGCGCTGCCGAACTATGCCGAGACGGCGCCGGCCGGCACCAGCCTCTTCGCGCTGTCCTACGCGTCCCGCGACGTCACCTCGACGCGCAGCGAGCTCGGCCTGCGGGCGGATGCCAGCTTCAGCCTCGTCGGGCTACCGTTGGCGCTGCGCGGCGCGCTCGCCTGGGTCCACAACTTCGATACCGCCACCACCGCCATCGCCAGCTTCCAATCGCTGCCGGGCGCGACCTTCCTGGTCAGCGGCGCGGCGCTCGACCGCAACGCCCTGCGCACCAGCGCCACCGCCGAGCTCGACCTCAGGAACGGCCTCTCCATCGCCGCCACCTTCGACGGCGAGTTCGGCGAGAACAGCAGGAGCCTCGGCGGCAAGGGCGCGATCCGATACAGGTGGTAAGCGGGGCCGCAGGACCAGACCGGAAAGCGGAAATTCCAGCCCGCCAGGGACGGGACGCCGGCCGTCATGCACGGCGCTCCGTAGGTCTGTTTTTCGGCAATCAGCCAATGTCCGCTTCTGTGAAGGGTTTCGGATGCCGGCCCCTGCGAGCGGGTTCGGACGGGCTGAGGGCCGGCGTTCGAAAGCCTCCAGGGGAGGAAGCCGCGGCCCGGGGCCGTGGGCTATGGGGATTTCGCCGCGCGGCCTGGTCGACGGGATCGTACGAGACGCGCGTCAGCGGCGTGATGTTCTGAGCGAGTTGCCCAGAAGCCTGGGGTTTGCTGCGCCTGGGACGGATCGGGGACCGGAGCGATTTCCATTTTCGCCGTCGGGCCGCGCAGGGTCGCCCGCTCTCTGCCCGAGACCGGCCCTGTTCTGTCGAGATGGAGCCCTCGAGCCGTCGTCCTGATGTGTCGATCCTGACGGCGAGGATGGTGCGCGGGGCAGAACCCGGAGCGAAGCGCTCGACGAGGATCATGCGGCCGCCGCAGCATGGGCATGGCGGATGCGGTTCAGGGGCCTGCTCGGGTTGCTCGGCGGCGACCGAGACGTCGTCCCTGGCGATGTCGGCCGGTGTGCCCGCCGCGATGATCTGCCTGATGCGGGCGATGGTATCGGCGCGCCGGCCGGAGGCGAGCAGACCGTGGTGGCGGATGCGGTGGAAGCCGTCGGGCAGGACGTGGAGCAGGAAGCGGCGGATGAACTCGTGCGCCGCCACCGTCATGGTCTTGCGCCAGACCTTGCCGGACGAGCGGGCGCGATAGTCCTTCCAGCGGAAGGTGACCCCGCGCCGGTCCATGGCGACGAGGCGGCTGTTGGCGATGGCGACGCGGTGGGTGTAGCGGGCGAGATAGGCCAGCACGGCCTCAGGGCCACCGAAGGGCCGCTTGGCGTAGACGACCCAATCGGCCCGGCGCAGCGGCGCCAGCATCGCGGCGAAGGCACGCGCTTCAGCGCGTGGCGCGAGATCGCCATGGCAGGCGAGCTGCCCGGCCGCATGCAGGGCGGCGAGCCCTTCCAGGAAGAGCCTGCGGAACAGGCGCGAGAGCACGCGTACGGGCAGGAAGAAGCCGGGCCGGCAGGCGATCCAGCGCGAGCCGTCCGGCGAGAGGCCGCCCCCGGGCGCGATGATGTGGAGATGGGGATGGTGCGTCATCGCCGATCCCCAGGTGTGCAGCACTGAGGTGAAGCCGATGCGGGCGCCGAGATGTCTCGGGTCGGCGGCGATGGTGGTCAGGGTCTCGGCCGCGGCCCTGAACAGCAGGCCGTAAACGGCGGCCTTGTTCTGGAAGGCGATGGCGGCGATCGGCGCCGGCAGGGTGAAGACGAGATGGTAGTAGGGCACGGGCAGTAGATCGGCCTGCCGGTGCGCGAGCCAGTCCTTCGCCGCCGCGCCCTGGCAGCGCGGGCAGTGGCGGTTGCGGCAGAAGCTATGGGGAGAGCGGCGAAGGCGTGAAATGGTGCCACCGTCGTTGCCAGAAACGAATGGATGTGCCCATGACCCCAATAAGTGATCTGAGCCGTTCCCTTGCTCCTTTTGATCAAAATACCACTCTGACAGCGGTCATTGAGCTGAGCGAGGCCAGCTGGCTCGTGGCTGGCTTGATTCCTGGTGTTGAGCGCGAACCCCTGAAGAAGCAGGAGCCCGATCCGATCGCACTCCTGCGGCTGCTGGAGCGTTGGCGGGTAGAGGCTGTGCGGGCAGGCAGGACGATTGGACAGATTACCGTCGCCTTTGAGGCGGGACGCGACGGGTTTTGGCTGGCGCGATGGCTGCAGGCTCGCGACATCGAGGTGCACGTTGTTCATTCGACCAGCGTCGCCGTGTCACGCGAGCATCGCCGAGCGAAGACCGATCGGCTGGACACGGCAATGCTCATGCGTGTGTTCCTGGGATGGCTACGCGGCGAGCGCGGGCACTGCCGGATGGTAGCGATCCCAACCCTCGAGCAAGAGGATGCCAAGCGTCCTAGCCGCGAACGGGAAAGCCTGGTCGGTGAGCGCACACGGATCGTCAACCGGATGAAGGCGGCCCTAGCCCGGCTCGGCATCCGCGGATTCAAGCCGACATTGCGAAAGGCGCCGCAACGGCTCGACGCTTTACGCACGCCGGAGGGCGTGCCGATCCCACCGAACACGCGCGACGAGATCCGACGCGACATGGTCCGGCTCGCGGTGGTGCGAGAACAAATCGATGTGATCGAACAGGCCCGCCTCGTGCGCCTGGAACAAGCACCGGCAGCGGGGCCACACGCCATGGTGCGCCTGTTGGCCCGCGTCGTCGGCGTCGGCCTGGAAACGGCGGACATGTTGGTTCAGGAGGTCTTGTCTCGAAACCTTCGAGACCGACGGGCCGTGGCCCGTTACGTTGGCCTTACGGGCTCGCCCGACGAGAGTGGCAAGCGACGACGGGAGAAGGGATTGGCCAAAGCGGGCAATGCCCGCGTGCGCCGCGGCTTGATCCAACTCGCGTGGCGGTTGTTGAGATTCCAGAAGGAAAGCGCGCTTGCGCAATGGTACCGGGCGCGGACCGATGGCCCGAAGGGCGCGCGTAAAACAACAATGATCGTGGCACTTGCTCGCAAACTGCTCATTGCACTGTGGCGCATGGTCACCATCGGTGAAGTCCCAGCGGGCGTCGTGTTGCGACAAACGCCCTAAACACACGGCTTGGTCCTCGCGTGACAGGTCGACTGTCGCGCCGAACCAGGTGTAGCGATTCGAGGTGGCGGTGACCCGAACAACTCCATGGCTCCAATGCCGTCGGCAGAATGGGCCCGCCGCCTCGGAGCCTTGCTGCCGAAGCCATTGACTGCTTCATGGTCCGGACCCGTTGCGGATCCAACCGAATACAAGGTCGCGGCGCAATGCTTTGCGCCTGATGGCAGGCTCCCCTCGAATTGTTCGCAGTACGCCCGGTCGAGGCCCAGACAGTCTGGAGGTTAGAAAGGCATGCGGAAAGCTTGACAGAAAAATCCCCATACAAGGAGTTGTAGGCGATCGTGGCGTGATCGCAGTCGCCGCAGCGCATGACATGGCCGCCGAGCGCAGCCGTCCGGCAGACCCGGATCGCCCCGATCACCTTGAGCTGGCCGCGGCTGAGCCGATGGCGCGCGGGATAAGCCTCGCCATGCCGGTTCAGGATATCCGCGACCTCCAGCGGAGGCCGCGCCATGAGCGGCGCGGGACCGCTATGGTGGTGGCGGCGGCGCCAGCAGGGCGAGCGGGCTTGGCACCTCGCGCAGCGTCCTGAGTGCGACGCGGGTATAGATGGCGGTGGTGTCGAGCTTCCTGTGGCCGAGCAGG